>CAIYWF010000001.1 GCA_903929845.1 uncultured Chlorobiaceae bacterium
GGAGTGGTATAGCACGGCTAAAAGCCAATGGAGTGATGGTCATGCAGTGACTATACTATCACGGTTGAAGAGGGATGTTTTTCCACCATTGGGAAAGCGCTTGATATCAGAGATCACTGCGGTGGATATTCTTGCTACTCTCCGATTGGTTGAGGCGCGGCAAGCCTTTGAGAGTGCTCACCGTATCAAAACCATTATAGGGCAGGTGTTTACTTTTGCGATAGTGAGCAGTATTCCCGATGTGGTGAATAATCCGGCAGCGGGGTTAGGCAAAGCGCTTAAACAGCCTGTCAAGAGGAATATGGCTGCTATTTTAGATCCTGATATGTTGGGGATGCTTTTGCGTGATATTGATGGCTATGCTGGTTCTTTTGTGGTGATATGTGCGCTAAAACTTGCTCCAATGCTTTTCGTCCGTCCGGGGGAGTTGCGCCATGCGATGTGGCAGAATGTTGACCTGGAGAAATCTGTTTGGCAATTACCCATTGAGGCAACAAAATTAACTCTGAAAGAGAAGGCAAGCCGTAAGGGTCAGACGCAGACCATACCGCTATCAAGGCAGGCGGTCAATGTTCTGAGGGAGCTTTATCCCTTTACGTCCAGCAGTGCATACGTGTTTCCAGGCAGATCAGCTTCAAGGGTGATGAGCGAGAACACCATAAATCTGGCACTAAGGACATTGGGTTATAATCAGGAGACCATAACAGGGCACGGTTTCAGGGCTACGGCACGGACCATGTTACATGAGAGGCTTGGGTTTTCACCTGATGCAATAGAGGCACAATTAGGGCATACTGTGCCAGATCGATTAGGAAACGCTTATAATAGAGCAAAGCATTTGGAGGAGAGAATCAAAATGATGCAGGCGTGGAGTGATTTTCTTGACAGCCTGAAGGCAGATGTAAAAGGTTCTCTCCAAAACCGATTAACTGGCGGATAAAACCAGCGGATAAATCGATAAACTTATATTTCGCTCTTGATGAAAAACTCTCAAACGACGTTCACTATGTTTACTTTTCAGGGAGTTAAAAAGATTATTTCCTGATAAAGAACAATACACAAAATTCTATCATTTAAGCTCATGTGTTTTCCGCATGGGCTTTTTTTTATCCCACCGATCGGAGATGTTCGAAGAGGCTGAAACGTATAATTATTGATTAAATTTTGACAGGCTTCACCGATTGAATGTGCTTTTTAAGATCAAAAAATATTTTTTATAAATCTTGCTATAAACGTCAATAGTGCTCATAGTTTACGTGGTATTGTTACGGGTTTTTTCTATAAAGTATTATTATATAGTTAATTATAGTTTTTGGAATTTTTATTCTAAATAATAATTGCTTTTGTCTTATAAATAAAAAAATAAAATTTAAATGATAAAAAATGATAAGAAATGAAAAGATTTGATAAATGTGAAAGCCGTTTTAGGGCAGCGGAGATAAAAAATGTTAAATAAAGAATAAAAAAGATAAAGATATATTTTTTTAATCGGGCTGTCGTTTCTTACGTTATTTTGCTCTTTCGGTTTTTTAATATACTATATGCGAAAGCAATATATTTTATGAAACAATAATGGGAGATACAGTACATGGGAGAGATTAAAAAGCTTTATAGACTACCTGAGGTTATCGGTGATAGAAGGAAAGGAATCGCAGGTTTGTTGCCTATTTCAAAGGCGGCATTTTATCGTGGAATATCAGAGGGTTTATATCCTAAGCCTGTCAAACTTTCTGAAAGAACGGTAGCATGGCGTGAGGAAGATATTCGCAAGCTGATTGAAAAGCTGTCAAATACGGCAGTCGGATAGATTGGTAAACAAAGAGGGGTAGCGTAATGAATTGCAATTTCAACCAAATAAAAAAGCCTTTAGGCAGGCTAATACGTACAGGTTTTAATCCACAGGAAGCGCGCTCATGAGAAGTACGAGAAGAAATGGAGATGCAGGTAAAAGGGCTTACTTGCCGTCATACTACAGCCATCCTGCCAAGAATCTCAATGCCTTGGACGTCGTTGACAAGCACGTAAAAGCAGCTCTGTGGGCAATGGGTGATGCCGTTGTCATGCTTACTGGTTTCCCTGCCAAAACGATAGCAGCTCATATTTGTGATGATGGCAGGTTGATAGTCCGTTTGGAGCGGAGGGAGGTATGAGCACTATTCGTGAAGAGGTTTTGGCTGAAATGCCGTCAGAATCGGTAAACTTTTATTGCTCTCCCGATGAAAAACTTTCAACCAACGTTCACGATGTTCACCATGTTCACTCTTCAGAGAATGAAGCAGATGCCAAGCGAGCTGACATAGAGCGTCATGTTTCGATTGCTGAAAGCGTGATTGTGCAGGCAAAGGACAATGCGGGACTTTACGCGGGCAGCGAGTTTATTCATGCCATGAAGTTCATTCGTGAGCAGAGTGATGAAGATTGGGTTCGTTTACGGGTGAAGATCAAGAACGAGAAGCCGAGCGGCGTG
Source organism: uncultured Chlorobiaceae bacterium (assembly GCA_903929845.1). GTDB lineage: Bacteria > Bacteroidota > Chlorobiia > Chlorobiales > Chlorobiaceae > Chlorobium. The sequence continues at coordinate 2,468 of CAIYWF010000001.1, forward strand.
TTGCTTTCTGATATTGATGAAGCCACAAGACCAAACGGCGAAGTAATCAGCAGTGAAAAGAACACGGCGGCAGAACTCATTGTTTTGGTCGCGTCCCATTGTGATTTGTTTTATGATGAAACGACACGATTTTCTTATGTGACGGTGATCACTGATAATACTACTCTGAAGGTTGGCAGCACCGCTTTTATTGAGTGGCTGAGTTATGCCTATTACATGCAGCGCGCTTCATCGGCAAGTGATGCGGCTGTCAAGCAAGCGATAAGCACGGTTTCAGGTATTTGCAGGCATGAAGGCGAGCAACGGCGCGTTTCAATTCGTGTGGCCAAGGAGGCCGGGACGGGAGCGTATTACCTGTTCATGGGTGACGAAAAGAACCGGGCGATTGAGATTACCGCTACAGGGTGGCGGGTTCTTGATACGTACCCTGTAAAGTTTTGGAAGCCGTCGACTCAGGCCGCGATACCTGAGCCGGTCAGTGGTGGCAGTATCAATGAGTTATGGGAGTACTGCAATGTTGAGGAAGCGGATCGGCTTCTTGTTTTGGCGTGGCTTCTTGAGAGCATGAGGCCGGAAACGCCATTTCCTTTCCTTGAGTTGAACGGCGTGCAGGGTTCGGCGAAAAGCACCACACAGAAGCGGTTGAGACAGATCGTTGACCCTTCAACAGCCAACTTGAGACCTGTACCAAAAAACACTGAAGATATTTCAGTGGCAGCCAATAACAATTGGCTGATCAGTTATGAAAATGCTTCTTATCTGCCTGCAAAGATGCAGGATGTTTTTTGCAGTATGGCTACAGGAGGCGCGGCAGGGGGACGGGCACTTTATACCAATGGTGAGGAATTTCTCATCGAGATGAAGCGCCCTTGCATGATAAACGGAATACCCAGCCTTGTAACGGCACAGGATTTAATTGAGCGCACTATACACCTTGAGTTACCGAGAATCGAGCGTTACCAAAAGGAATCGGACTTGAACGCAGGATTTGAGGTTGCATTGCCAGGAATTATAGGTGGGTTACTTGATCTGTTCGTAAAGACATTGGCGATACTGCCCAATGTTGCATTATCGAAGCCTCCCAGAATGATTGACTTTTGCTGCCTGGGTGAGGCTATGAGCCGCAGTATGGGCAATGATGCTGGTGTTTTTGAAGAGGCGTATCGTATTAACCGAAAAGAATCTATTGAGAGGGCTCTTGAAGGGAGTCCGGTCGCTTTGGCTGTTCTCTCATTGGTTGAAGAGTCTCCACTTGATACCGTTTTTCATGGAACGTACAAGGAATTACTTGAACGGTTGCTTGCATATAAAGGCGGAGATAATGAAGGATGGGTAAAGTCGGAGAAGGGTTTGGCTAATGCGTTGAAACGACAGATGCCTGCACTGCAAGAGTCGGGCGTTATGGTTATTCCTGAGCGGGGTGCTAAAAGCAGCAATAAGGGAAAGCGGGTTACGATCAAAAAGAGTGAACGTGGTGAACATAGTGAACATTGTTTGAGAGTTTCCTCTCCAGCGGAGAATAAAAGTTCATTCATTCACGAAGACGGGAGCCCATTTTGATGAGTGAATATCGCTTCGAGCTGGAAAAGGGCGGGTTGAAATACACCTGCCCTCAGTGTGGGAAAGCGCGACTTGTCCGATACGTGGACACCGTCACGGGTGAACAGGTAGCTGATCATGCAGGGCGGTGTGACCGTGAGGATTCGTGCGGTTATCACTTAAGACCGAGTGAGTACTTTCAGTTGACCGGCAAGAAGCCTTTCAGGGTTGCGATGCCCACTTACAGACCAAAGCAGCCAACACCTGAGCCGTCGTTTATTGATGCTGCGGTAATGCGCGCCAGCCTTGCCAGATATGAGCAGAACAACTTCTGCCGGTGGCTTTGTGGCGTGCTGGGTGAAGAGAGAGCCTTTGAACTTACGGCATTGTACCAGATCGGGACGTCGAAGCATTGGGCGGGTTCGTCAGTCTTTTGGCAGATCGATACGGCTAACCGTGTCAGAGGCGGGAAGGTGATGCTTTATGATGTTGAAACGGGTCGTCGTGTGAAAGAGCCGTTTCCTCATGTGAATTGGGTGCATCGTGTGATGAAGATTGAGCCTTACCATTTGCGGCAGTGCTTTTTCGGTGAACACTTGCTTACCCTTGACACGGTGAAGCCGGTGGCAGTTGTTGAGAGTGAGAAGACGGCTCTTGTTGCCAGTGGTTTTATCCCTGAGTTCATCTGGATGGCAACAGCAGGAAAGCAGAATCTCAACAAGGAGAAGTTGAAAAGCTTGCAAGGGCGGAGGGTGAAGCTTTTTCCTGACTTGGGCGCGTTTGAGAGATGGCAGAGCCTGAGCAGAGGAGTGGCAGGCGTGAGTGTATCAGATGTGTTAGAGCGGAGGGCAACTGATGCCGATAAAGCTGCAGGGCTGGATTTGGCTGATTTTTTATTGAGAGAGAAGAGAGCGGGAGTGACAGTATAAAGAACATCATTAAACAATTGAAATCATGGACAAGATTGTTCCAATGGAGGAGGTGAAAAACCCCGACTTCCTCACCATTCGCCGTGACCCAACGGACAAGCGCCCCGCCGCAGAGCTCAGGGCTGATGCGCTTTTGGGGA
>CAIYWF010000002.1 GCA_903929845.1 uncultured Chlorobiaceae bacterium
CCTCAGCTCAGCCGTCAGTACACCGGCACAAACCAGGTTAGAGTAAGTACAGCAGGACCATGGTCAGGCAATGCAGCTCATAAAGCAGAAAAATATTATATCACCTCTGCGAAAAGAGATGACTATGGCAAGCTAAAAGTCCAGATAAGCCCCTCCTCCGGACGCAGGAAGTTGTCACCGACCAAGGAGATTATCAATAAAATTATTTCCGGTGAAATCGAACTTTTTGTGCTGACAACACAACCGGATATCGGTATTGACCTCAAACAGAAAGTCCTTGACAACGAGAACCGTTATGTCATTGATTTTGACAACCGGGGTATAAAATGGACAATGAGAGACATTCCTGTTTTTTATAACTCACTGGACCAAAAGCTCTGCATTGAGATTGATCGGCGCACCTACACCCTTGATGAGTTTTTCAAGTAAATGATCTCTTCAGGCAGGGCTATCGTAATTTCTTTTTCGCTAATCCTGCCTCGGCAGACTTTGGATAAACATTGACCAGATTAGTATATCTTAATTTTGCGTTGGTCGTGTCTCCTGTTATTTCAAAAGAGCGTGCCTGCTTGTACAGTGCAGCAGGGCGCTTGTTGCTTTTGGTATATCTGGAAATCACCACTTGATATTCGAGGATAGCTTTTTCGTACCATTTTTCACTGAAGTAACTTTCAGCAATGAAAAATTGTGCATCAGCGACGAGATTAGATTTTGGATAGGTCTGCAAAAGAGTGCTGAAACTTTCCCTCGCAGCGGCATAGCTGTTTTGTTTGAGCTTTTCCATGCCCGAATTCAGTAAAGCTGCATCAGTCAATGTACCGGAAGCCGTATTCACCTTTACAGAATCTTTCTGCCCCGACAATACTGCCGGAGATTGATCGGCCTCTTTGCCTAACCCCAGATACTGCTCAATTTTGAGTAGTCGCGAATCCAGATCGCCAACCTGATGAAGCAGCAGAGAGTCTTGCGTCCCAAGACGGCGAAACGAGTTCTCGTTACTATGGGCACTTTCACCCGCCTTATGAGCATTCTCTTCGATACGACCCTGCAAGCGCAAAACATCGTCGCGAACTTGCTGAACGTCTGCATAAGAAACGGCTGTCTGTGATTTGATGGTTTCAGAATCTGTTTTCAACTTTCGGACATCATATTCCACCACATTAAGATCCTGTTTTGATGCACACGAAACCAGTGCAAAAACCGGTAAATAAAGAAACGGCTTAATCTTTTTATTCATTGACAATAAAGGTTCAGGTCTCATAATCCATTTTTAGTTTGTACCATTTCTTTATTCACCGGGCAATCAGGAATAACTGTTATTTTTTCATGACAAAGTGTGCACGGCGATTTTTTGCCCATGCATCTTCACCCTTGCCTGTATCAAACGGGCGCTCTTCGCCGAAACTGACAGTTTCAAGACGGGATGATGCAATTCCGAGCCTGACCAGGTATTCTTTGGCTGATGATGCACGGCGCTCGCCGAGATCCATATTGTATTCAGAGGTGCCCCTGCTATCGCAATGACCTTCAATCAGCGCCTTGTTTGCTGAATTGTTTTCCAACCACGCCGCATTTTGCTTTAACTGATTCTGGGCTTCGGCGCTCAATACTGTACTGTCAAAATCATAAAATACATCACCAAGCGGCCCGTTCTGCCACTGATCAAATCCATAGCCCGATAGAGACGCTGACGAGGATGGCGCCGATGCGGTCGGTAATGAAACTGTTTCTGGCGGAGTTACTGGTGATGAAATTTTTGGTGATGGAGCCTGTCTTCCACTCGCTTCAGGAGCAGTAACTGCGCTCCTTGATGAACACCCGGCTGTCACCATCAAGGCAAGAATAACGATGCCGTTTATTTTGCTTTTCATAGGTTTTCTCCATTTAGCATTAATGTTAATAAAAAAACTACTGACAAAACTTAGACCAACTTGGTTGCATCTGTTCTCCTTCACTCTGCAACAAAGGTCTCTGATTTTCACCTGTCGATTGCATAATATACAATTTTTTTGACCCTTGACGGCTTGAAGTAAAGACAATCATACGCCCATCGGGAGACCAGGAAGGAGACTCGTTCTCGCCCGATTTTTCTGTCAATTGCTTTAAACCAGAACCATCAATGCCTGTAACAAATATATTGATTTCACTACCACTTTCCCATGTCGTATAGGCAATTTTATCTCCAGCAGGAGACCAGGACGGCTGAGTATTATAACGTCCGCTGAAAGTGAGTCGGCTCACCTGACCAGACGGCAGATCCTCTATAAAGATCTGTGGCAGACCGTTTCGATCCGAAACATAAGCCATCTTGTTACCATCAGGTGAAAAAGATGGCGAAAGATCAATTCCCTTGCTGAAGGTAAGCCTTCGGGATATCGAGCCATCTGTTTTGATGAGATAGATCTCCTGGTCACCTTCAAAGGAAAGGGTTGTTGCTACCTCCCGGCTGTTTCTCCAGCCTGGATCAATGCTGATACCGCTCTTGCCGATTGTCGAGATTTTCCCTTCTGAAAGGTCTCTGATATAAAGAGCTGGCCGCCCGGAACTGAAATCAGTATAGGCGAGATATCTTCCATCAGGAGAGAGGGCGGGCGTCAGGGAAATGGAGTGAGAATTGGTCAACTGTCGAAGCTCATGCCCGTCAAAATCACACTCATAGATCTCCTTGAACCCGGTTTTATTAGAAACAAAGACAATTTTACTGCCGAAAATCGACTTTTTCCCGGTCAGGAGTTCAATAAGATCGGCACAGAACGCATAGCCGATTGCACGAAGCTGTTGCGGGTTGCCATTATAGGTTTTATTGAGCAGTAATTTCGCTCCTGAGGTATCGTACACCTCCATATAGAGGGTGATCGATCCTGATGTATTGCTCACTGCACCGCCTGCATACACTGCTGCGCCGACTGAATCAAGCGCTCCGAAGTTAAGTACAACTTTCTCCCCGCTGTTGTTAGTTTTCACATTAATCGGAGGCGAAATCATTGTAAACAGCCCGGTAAAATCAAGACCGTCATGAATAATGGCATCAAGACGTTCTGCCAGCCTTGACTCCTCTTTCACCGGCACATCCAGCTTGTTGAGCGCAAGAGTGATTTTACCTGACCCTTCTTTATGGATTGCTATATACTCGCCTCTCTCTGCGGCAAATAGAGATAAAGGAAAACAAAGAAAGATCATAACTGCGGTAACGACGTATCTGAAAAATTGCATACCGAAACAAGTTTTAATGTTATAAGCGAACATCATGAAAAATATGAACCCGGCTTACTTCTCAATACCTTCAGGACTGAACACAAAGCCGATCCATACATCATGGGAACCTTCCTCTTTCGGCAGTGTCGGCAGAGGAGATGACTTTTCTATTGCTTTTTTTACGGAATTGTTCAGGTACTCGCTGACGGCTGGCCTGTCAAAAATAATCTGACTAATCGTCCCGTCAGGAAGAATATTAATGCGAACATAAACCGCCATACCATTACTATTTTTGAGCAGTGTTCCGGAAAACGCCCAGTTTTTCTGAATAATTGAGGCGACTGCTGCTTTGTAGCTTTTTGAAGTTCCGCCGGTTCCATACCCTTTTCCTTCACCACCGCCTACACCTCTGCCACCTGAAGCGCCCCCGTTTTCCGCTCCAGATGACTTGACTTTTTGCTGAAGCTTGGCCAGAGCACTGTTAAGAGTACTGACAGAAACGGGTTGTGGTGGTGGAGTTTTCTGATCGACATGCTGTTTGATACGGTCAAGAGCCTTCTGTAGCTGGTTATTGGCAGGCTGTGAGGCCGGGGATTTCTCAGCAAGGATCTTTGGCGAAAGAGATGGCTGTAGCTGAGGCTCTTTGACAACAGGTTGCTGAACGGTTTCTACCGCCGGAGAGGGTTCGGGCTTGGTGAGAACCTGGGCAGGGATCTCTTCAGCATCACCTTCTCCGTCCGACAACTCTTGAGTACCCCCCGCAAGAGCGGGCAATGAAACAAGAGTGACACTCACAATTTTCGGCTTAACGTTATTGCCTGCATTCCATATCTGGAAAAAAACAGCGGCACAAAGCGCAAAAGCATGCGCTACCGCAGCAAGAGCAAGCCAGAGATAGAACTTTTTCATACGCCCCACTTATCGTCCACCTTCCTGTTGGCCAAAAGCAGGTTCAGTCACCATACCGATCTTTTCAATCCCGGCATCCCTGATCTGTGCCATAACATTCATCACCACCCCATAAGGCAATGATTTATCTGCCTTGATATAAACCTCTTTTACCTGCTTGACATCAAGAATAACTGGCAGCTTTTCACGTATTTCCGAAGCGTTTAACTGCGCATCATTAATAAAAACCTGCCCGGAGCTGTCAATACTGATCATCAGACTTTTTGCATTGACATCCATCTGGCCATGGGTCGTTTGCGGAGTATCAACCTTCACACCATGGGTCATCATGGGAGCTGTTACCATGAAAATAATCAGCAGCACAAGCATGACATCAACAAAAGGAGTGACGTTAATGTCGCCCATCAACCGGGATTTTCCTCGATTTATCATATCCTGAGTTTATGGCCTATGGCTCGTTAAGGAGTGCTGCAACAAATTCAGGGGAAAACTCCTCAATATCGCGCTCAATGGTACTGATTTGCTGCGTAAAATAGTTATAGCCGATAACCGCCGGGATCGCGGCCGCAAGACCGGCAGCCGTAGCAATCAGTGCCTCGGAAATACCGGGCGCAACAGCAGCAAGTGAAGCCGATTGCGTCAGACTTATATTGTGAAACGACGTCATAATACCCCACACTGTCCCAAAAAGACCAATGAATGGCGCCGTATTGCCGACGGTTGCAAGAAAAGGCACAAGAGTTGACAGATTCTTGTTTTCATTATTCGCCTCGCGCTTGATGGCACGGGCGATGCGAGCCTTGGCCTGCCGACTATTTCCCATGTCGTCAAGGGCCTTATACTCGATATAACCTGAACGAAAAATCTTTGGAAGAGAACCATGCTTGTACTTTTCGCTTTCAGTGAAAACCTTTTCGACATTGTAGACGTCGAAAAAAAAGTCAAGAAACACTCTGGACTCTTTCAGGGATTTACGGAGATAACTGAATTTGAAAGCAATGATTGCCCACGATACAATTGAGAAAGAGAGCAAGACTGACAGCACAAACAATACGACAGGTCCGGCATCCGAAATAAGGCCAAAAACACCGATTTTAGAATCAAACATAACAGGTAGAAAACTTATTACTGGTTCATAAAAAAGAATGGAAGTTCTGGATCACGATGTAGGCAAGTGCTGAACCGGAAAGAGCACAGAGTGTATTAACCAGATCATTGTTGACAAGAGGAGTGCCTTTGAGCAACCTGTTTTCAACCAATGAGCCATCAGGAGCAATACTGTGAGTCCTCTCCGTTACCTTTTCGCGGATCGGATCAAAATACTGAGCCTGAACGGTTGCTCCAAAAAAACTGTCAACAAGACTGGCCAGAAGCCCTGAAAAACCAATGAGAAGAAACGACTGGAGCACCCCAAAATCAAATAACCACTTGTTGTTGATCAGTATTGCACTTGCACAGATAAAAAGGGAACCGAGAAATGCGCCGGTAGTACCTGGCACAGAGACACCTCCGGATGTCCCGACAGGCACCTCTTTGAAGGTCGTCACTAACCATGCCTTGGGATTTGGCCACATGGTACCGATTTCCGTCGCCCAAGTATCAGCCTGCACCGCCGCAAGCGTTCCGAGATAGGCAAAAAAGATTGCCGGATCGTTGTTCAGAGAAAAAAGAATCATCAGCACCCAGGCAATCCCCCCGTTGGCATAGACCTGACCGGCATCCCGTTGTGAACCTTTTTCAAAAACCAGGTCAAATTTCGCCTTCCGTTTTGTGCCGAGTTTTGACAACACTGACGACAAGAGATAAAAGGTAAGAAGGGGGACTGTCCAGGCAACACCTCCTATGCCAAAAATGGTTGTCCCGAGCAAAAATGTGGCTGTTGCTCCGCTGTTATTGAGAAACTTTACCTTTATCGAAAATACAGCCAGAAGAAAAGCAAAAAGTCCTCCAAGAAGAAAACGCTCAAGAAAAATGGTTTGATTCATTTCGAGCACATAGAGCACATAAGCGATTGAGACGGGAATAAAGAAATTGTCGAGCCCATGCGACAAGAGCGCCTCAACTGCGGTTGCAACAAGTGCAAGAAGAAGAGCCAGCGCAAGAAGCATGACAACTGGCTTTCCAGCCAAACCCCCGCTGAAATCTTTGCTGAAGACCAAAAGAGTGGCGCTGAGCAGAAAAAAACTGCTTACAAACATTGCCAGCGAACCTTCAACTGTTTTTGGATTCTTGGTCAGGTGCTCAATATGCTTTTTACCGACCGAACTGCCAACCAGAGCCGCAAGCGAATCGCTGACGCCCATAACAAGCATGGAGGTCTGGAGTATCCACTTGTGGGACTCCCAGAGAAAGAGAAGCTGAAAAAGAAAGACAAGAGGAAAAAGAAGCGAACCGTAACTCTTTACTGCGGGTGCATGAGAGCTCTCGTCTGCCGGAATGGCAAGCAAAGAGCCAAACCACTTAAAACGGATATTCAACGCGTTAAAAAGCAGAAAGAGCAGGGCGACCAGAGCAGGATAAAAGTTGGATTGAAAATAGGCTGGTACAAAAAAAATCACGACACCCATGGCAAGATGGACGATTTTTCTGACCACAAGAGCGCTTACACCCAATTTAGTTGTCAGCAGTTCCGCAAGAAGAACAAAAAGCAACACAAGGCAGAATGTCAAAAAAAAGGCCGGGACATCCTGAGGCAATGGGGCTTGAAGATTCAACATGCTTTTATTGTTATTTTATTTAAAAAATCGATGTTCACTGTACAGAATAAACAGGAAATATCCGCCAGATTATAACATTTTTAATGTTTGTTTTAATAAAAGTTTAAGTGTAATTTATATCAAATTTTCTTTTAATACTTAGAAACCTGTTCGCATTTTCAATCTCGGATCAATGGCTGCATTCAATCCATATATCTTCCGTACCCGCCGCAGTTCTGAAAAACAGGCGCACCGCAGCTCAACTGCTTCCTGCGGCAATGCAGAATCTCTGTCGAACTCCCTCAATGCAAGAGCTGGCATCGTCACTCCTGTCGTCATCGTGCAGGCACCTGTTATTGTGCTCTGAATCGAGAGCCGCTCCCAAGTTCAATTTTCTCTTTCAAAAGAATCATCACAGTAACTTCGGGAACGGCTAACCCGGGGCTATTTATTTAATTGCTAAATTTTTTTATCTGCAATGAGATCTGATACTATAAAAAAAGGTATTGAAAAAGCGCCTCACCGCAGCCTTCTTAAGGCCACGGGTTCTATCGTCTCAAACAACGACTTTCGCAAACCCTTTATCGGGATCTGCAACTCCTATAATGAACTGATTCCTGGGCACTCCCACCTGCAGGAACTTGGAAAAATTGCAAAAGAGGAAGTACGCAAGGCAGGAGGAGTTCCCTTTGAATTCAATACTATCGGAGTTTGTGATGGTATCGCCATGGGCCATATCGGTATGCGCTACTCTCTTGCCAGCCGTGAACTGATTGCCGACAGTGTCGAAACTGTTGCGGAAGCGCACCGTCTTGACGGGCTTGTCTGTATTCCCAATTGCGACAAGATCACCCCTGGAATGATGATGGCAGCACTTCGCATCAACATTCCGGTCATCTTTGTCTCAGGCGGCCCCATGAAAGCCGGTCATACCCCTTCAGGTAAAACCGTTGACCTGATTTCTGTTTTTGAGGCGGTCGGTCAATTCAGCGCCGGAAAAATTGACGAAAGCGAACTGGAATCGATAGAGGAGAGCGCCTGCCCGGGATGTGGATCATGTTCGGGGATGTTCACGGCAAACTCCATGAACTGCCTCAGCGAAGCGCTTGGCTTTGCCCTGCCGGGCAACGGCACAATTCTTGCAATCGACCCTCGTCGCAATGATCTGGTCAGAGAGGCCTCCCGCCGGATTGTCGATCTGGTCAACAAGAATATCAGACCGAGGGATATTCTGACAAGAAGCGCTCTGCTCAACGCCTTTGCTCTTGATTTTGCGATGGGAGGCAGCACCAACACCATTCTCCATACGCTTGCCATTGCAAACGAAGCTGAACTGGACTTTGATTTTTCTGAACTCAACGCACTTTCGGCCAAAACACCCTATATCTGCAAGGTGAGCCCGGCCACCATGGCAGTCCATATCGAGGATGTCGATCGGGCTGGCGGTGTTTCTGCCATTCTTCATGAACTGAGTAAAATTGACGGCCTTCTTGACCTCTCGGCGTTGACTGTTACCGGAAAAACTCTTGGTGAAAACATTGCTGACGCAGAGATCACTGACAGCGCGGTTATCAGAAGTATTGAAGATCCCTACTCTGCAACAGGCGGCCTTGCTGTTCTGTATGGCAATCTTGCGCCGCAGGGCGCTGTTGTCAAAACCGGCGCGGTCAGCCCGGAGATGATGAGCCATACCGGCCCGGCAAAGATCTATGACTGTCAGGATGATGCCATCAAAGGCATTATGGATGGAGATGTCAAAAGTGGTGATGTCGTGGTTATACGTTATGAAGGGCCAAAAGGCGGCCCGGGAATGCCTGAAATGCTCTCTCCTACCAGCGCCATCATGGGACGCGGACTGGGAGATTCAGTTGCTCTGATCACTGATGGACGATTCTCCGGTGGCTCAAGAGGCGCCTGCATCGGGCACGTCTCTCCCGAAGCAGCCGAACACGGAACGATTGCTGCACTGAACAACGGCGATATGATTACTATCAATATTCCCGGGAGGAGCCTTTCGGTCAACCTGTCAGACGAGGTCATTAGTGCTCGACTTGCGTCTCTGAAACCATTTGAACCAAAAATAAAAAAAGGCTATCTGGCCAGGTATTCACAAATGGTCACCTCGGCCAATACCGGCGCAATTCTTAAAAGCCCTGTTTCCTGTGAACCTAAATAAGCCAGCTATGCATTCATCAGGCCAAACACTCAATGGCTCAGAAATATTTTTTGAATGTCTGCGACGTGAACATGTAGAATATATTTTCGGGTATCCGGGAGGATCCCTGCTGAAAGTTTACGAGACACTTCATGAGGTCAAGGACATACACCATATCCTGGTTCGTCATGAACAGGGCGCAACCCACATGGCCGAAGGATATGCCCGTGCTACCGGAAAGCCCGGTGTTGTTCTTGTCACTTCCGGCCCCGGCGCAACCAACACGGTCACCGGTATTGCCAACGCCTACATGGACTCCTCCCCGATGGTTGTCTTTACCGGACAGGTTCCAAGCTCACTGATCGGCAATGACGCCTTTCAGGAGGCTGATATTGTCGGAATAACCCGTCCGATAACCAAGCACAATTTTCTTGTCAAGGATGTCAGAGAGCTTGCCATAACCATCCGCAAGGCCTTTTTCCTTGCAACAACAGGACGACCTGGACCGGTTCTTGTCGATATGCCGAAAGATATTCTGAATTCGTCGTGTGTGTTTGATTTCCCAGAAACTGTTGACATCCGGGGATTCAAACCAACCTTCAAATGTCACATCAACCAGGTTGAAAAGGCCGCACAGAAAATTGCAAGAGCAAAACGCCCACTCCTCTACATCGGCGGCGGGGTTATCAGCGCTGAAGCATCCGAAGAGCTTCGAACACTGGCAATACAGCAAAATATTCCGGTCACCATGACGCTACAGGGACTTGGAGCTTTCCCCGGCAACCATCCTCTCAGCATGGGCATGCTTGGGATGCACGGCACCTACTGGGCCAATCAGGCGGTCAATAAATGCGATCTTTTGATTGCAGTTGGTGCGCGCTTTGATGATCGGGTCACCGGAAAAGTCGACACCTTTGCTCCGCAGGCATACAAAATCCATAACGACATTGATCCTACCAATGTTGATAAAAATATCAAGGTCGATCTGCCAATTGTCGGCGATGCAAAAAACTTTCTGGCGACGCTTCTTGAGGTGATGCCGGAGAAGAAAGAAAACCGCGAGCCATGGCTTGCAGAAATCAACGCATGGCGGGAGCAGTGCCCCCTGACATACAGCAGCGAAGACGACGCCCTAAGAACTGAATTTGTGATTGATGAGGTTTCCAGGCAAACTGGCGGCAATGCCGTTGTTGTCACCGACGTCGGACAGCACCAGATGTGGACATCACAGTTTTATACCTTCATCAACCCGCGATCCATTATCACCAGTGGAGGACTCGGCACCATGGGTTTCGGCCTTCCCGCCGCTATCGGCGCAGCTTTCGGCATCAAGGATCGTCCGGTTGTGCTCTTTTGCGGAGACGGCGGGTTTATGATGAATGTTCAGGAGCTTGTTACGGCTGTTCACAATAAAATGCCTGTCAAAATATTCCTGATCAACAACAGTTTTCTCGGTATGGTTCGTCAGTGGCAGGAACTCTTCCACCAGGAAAAGTACTCCTTCACCGATCTTGGCGACAGCAACCCCGACTTTGTGAAGGTTGCCGAAGCCTTCGGCTGCAAGGCGCTCAAGGCTGAAAACCCAGAGAGCGCGAGACAAGCCATTACTGAGGCTCTTGCATACAACGACGGACCGATCCTTGTTGATTTCAGGGTCGTCAAAAAAGATATGGTCTTCCCGATGGTGCCTGCCGGAGGATCTATTTCCGACATGCTCCTTGCCCGGTTAAACCCCAAAACAATGGTGTGAACGAATCTATGAAACACATTATATCCGTTCTGGTTGAAAACAAGTTCGGCTCTCTTAATCGGGTTGCCGCCATGTTCAGCGCAAGAGGGTTTAACCTCGAAAGCATCTCCATCGGTGAAACCGAGGACACGGAAATCTCGCGTATGACCATTGTCACGAGGGGTGAAGACCA
>CAIYWF010000003.1 GCA_903929845.1 uncultured Chlorobiaceae bacterium
AACTGATCTTCGATACATACAAGAGCTCTTAGGGCATAAGAGCAGTAAGACGACAGAAATCTACACCCATGTATGCGAACAGAGTTTACTAAAAATTTCCAGCCCCTTTGATAATTTGTAAAAAATATTGTACACCTCAAAAGTGTATAAAGCATGACAGAATAGCTGGCTTTATACACCTTTTGGTGGGATATGGTGCATAGATAAAGGAGTTGGCAAACATTATTAGATTATGAAAAGAAAAGTATTGATAGTAAACTCTGTTGATGATGGGATAACTCAAAACAGAATTGAACTTTTAAATGTAAGTCCATTGACCACGGACTTTGAATTATTTCACGCATATGCTGCGAGAAAACTTAATCAGGATGTTACTTTAAATGAAATGCTTTTTCGTATTGAATTAGCAATAAAGGACTATAAACCCGAATACCTTATATTTCATACAGGTGGTTCATTTCATAGGCAACCTGAACTTTTCATGAATTGTGTAGTTTATCTAAAACAGAAATATCAGAATGTGAAATTTGGTTATCAACCAAATTCATCAAATGAATGTCAAAGGTATTTTGACACACTGAAGGAGTTTGACAGGGGCGTTGATATGGCAAAAGTTGTTGGAATATTATTTTTCAAAGTATTTATGAGATCAATACCACAAGGCATATGGATATCACAACAATAATCACATCAGTAATTACTTCTTCTATAGTTTCTGGAGTAATAGTTTTCTCTTTGAGAACCCTAATTAAAGGTCGTATCGATCATTATTTTAAAACCGAATTAGAAAAATTGAAAACTCAGTTAAATATATTTACTAATCAAGAACAAGTGATTAGTAATAGACGTAATGATGCATATCCACATCTTGTAGAGCTTGTGTATAAAACAAGAAACATGACAAGAGAGATTATAACTTACATGAATTTTAAAGGTCGTACTTTACTCGATGAATTTTCGATGAAAGTCAAAGAACTTGAAGAAGCATTATATAAATATAGAATTGATCTTGAAAGGGATCAATGCTTTGATAATATTCATAAATACAAAAATTCACTCTTAAACTTTAACATGAAGATTTCGGAAATAATTTTCTTTTTAGAACATGACGCAGAAGAAAAAGCCATAATAAGAAAAAAAGAATTAGAAGAAGATTATAAAACTATCGATTTGCAGCATTCAGAATTAATAAAAGTATTATCTAACAAAAAATAACGTTTGCTAACAAGGGATTTCTGCAATGCGGCCTGGCTTCGTAGACAAGAAAGTTGTGGACAGAAACAGTATCGCTTTTAAGACAAGGCAGGGAAGCCGCACAGCAGAAAGCCCCGACCGTTAGGTGCAAGCGTAGCGACACAACAACTATCGACAAGAAGACAATTAGATTTAAAAAACGAATTATTTTGACAATTAACCAAAACAACCAAGCATATTTTCTCTGTTTACATACTATAAATAAATCATTCTTATTAAATGGCTGACTTTAACTACAATTTTTGGACAGAGAATGGAAGAACACTTAAGAAGCCGAATTTGGCTTGTTTAAGACAAGACCATACCCTATATAAGACCTTACTTATGCAGTTGGTAGGGAAAATTGAATACGATACAAATGGAATTCAATTAGCTGATAAAAACTTGGCTGCCGCCAAGTTTAATCTGTTTATTGATAAGGCAATTTCAGAAAACGTTGAATTAGCAATTACTCCTGAATACTCTTGTCCTTGGTCTAGCATTGAAAGTTTTATTTTCGAAGATAAATTCCCAACCGAAGATAAACTTTGGATTATAGGTTGTCAATCAATCAAACCAAATGAACTAAAAGACCTTACAGAAAGGCATAACAATGTTGTATGGATTTATGACGAAGCTTTGGTAACACAAAGCATTAATGAAAATAAATTTTTTGATCCAGTTTGTATGTTTTTCAAAACCAAGGAAGCTAACAACGAAGTAAAGAAAGTGGTAATTATTCAATTCAAAACTCTCGGATTTGGAGGAAACGGATTTGAATGGGAAAGAGATTACTCAATTGCTGGCAACACATTTTACGTTCTTGAAAACATTACACAATCAACAAGATTAGTTACTCTAATTTGTTCAGATACACTCACAGGTTTAAACTATAACACAATTGAAAACGAATACTTTAAGAACAATCCTTTACTTCTTGTTCATATTCAATTAAACCAAAAACCCTTTCAATCAAATTATAAGGTTTACAGAAACTTGCTTTTTTCTAAAGGTAAGGAGGAATGGAATAAAGAAATTATTTGTTTGAATTGGGCAAGAAAAGTAACATTTGATGAAGAAGGGGAGGAAAAAGTATTTAATGAATATGGTGGTTCTGGACTATATTCCAAAACAGATAAAATTGAAAAGACAGATGATAGAATAAATTACAATCACTCTAAAGGACTTTATTACACAAATTGGCTTGACAAGAGGAGTCATATTTACTTTTTAAACTATGATGAATATGTTTTCTTAATTGAGAATACCAAACCATCTCAAATTGATTCAGACCCTTCTCAAATTAAAAGAACCGGACCAAGAATATTAAAGACGTTTAATTGGGATTTTGATTGGATTGAAGTTGCCACTGCAGGGGACGGCTTTTCCGAAGTTTGCTTAGAAGTTGAAGATGCCACAGGAAATTTACAATGCTTGACTGGAAATAATAATTTTACAGAAGTGGAAAGAATAATTCAATTAAGTAGTGGTGAAATTGATATGTCAAAAAATGAAAATTGGTATCAAATCATCAACTTGCTTTCTTTTCAGGTTGACGATTCAGAAATAAATAAAAGAAACACATTTACTCAAGACCCTGACATTTTAGCCAAGGATAGAAGAAAGGACAAATTAAACAGATACCACATTTTAAAAAACTCAATTATATCTGATCCAACTAAAGTCCCAAGTTCATTTGCTGATGGAATTTTAAAATTTCAAACTGGACACATTTCAAAAAATATTTATTTGCTAAATCTCCACTCACCCTCTACTGGAAGAAGAGGGACAGCTATATATCTTGGAGTGAAATCCTTTGCTGATGCAAAAGCTTTTAAAGCGAAAATTGAAGGTCTATTTAATGAAGACCAACAAGGCAAACAAGTTATGATTTGGTATAGCAATCCAAATCTTGAAAAACTTCATGACGAGAATAATAAGCCTGAAATAAACGAAAATGTTTCAAAATCACCAGTATCATTTAAAAAGACAAAATAATTGTGAAACTCATAGACACACTATACAGCCATTTTGGAAAACAAAATGTAAACACGGTTAAAAATAATGAAAGTGTTTTTCTTTGTGAGAAAAAAACGGATGACGGAAAAACCTATCAGATTATTTTCGTAGACACCTCAAATAAATGGTGCGAGGATAATCCTTTACAATACATAGAAAGTACTGTTATTGATAAGTATTATCAAACTGAAGGTTTCCTGCAATGGAATTTCTACTACTACTTTATAACTACGAAAGAATTTCTTAAAGCCAATAGCCTTAAAAAAATCGAAATCGAAAACGATGAAACATATTCTCGTAAATCTATTTTAACAGAAGAAGAATTTACAGAATGGGTAAATTCTTTCGATAGTATTAGTAAAATATCAAAAAATGAAATTTCCAATGACCTCTATTCTAATTGGGTAAATTATTTAAGAGAGAAAAAACTCAACTTTGTTTTTAATTCTGAAAAGTATCCGAACTACAAGCAACCTTTTGAAGATTATATAAATGGAATTCCATCTGATGATATAGAGGTAATAGAGAGTAATGAAATTTCTAAAGGATCAACAGAAGTACTTAAAAAAATAAAAGAACTTGAATTGGTTGAATTTCGTGAATATCCTTTGAAAAGAAAATTCAATTTGGGTTCTGTAAACCTTATTCACGGGGCAAATGCGGTGGGGAAGACATCCTTCTTTGATGCAATTGAGTTAATTATAACTGGGAAATTATTTTACAAGACTGCAAGCGATACATGCAAAGTACAACTAAAAGATGCTTCTAATAGTGTTTTAAAATACCCAACAAGTCCATCACCTTACAAAGGTAGAGATATTGACTGGTATAACAGTGGAGCAAATAGAGGCAATGACTTAAATGGGAATTTCAATAAGTTTAATTACTACTCTAGCGATGCTGCATTTCAGTTAAAACAGGACGATGGTAAAGTTGAGAAAAATTTGGAAACTCTAATTGCCGACATTGCTTTAGGTAGAGAAGTAAATAAACTTGAAGAAAGGATAAAGGCTTTTCACGAAAAGTTTAGTGTTTCTGCCGACAATTTTTTAAACGAATCAACAAAATTAAATGAAAATCTTAGAGAGAAAAACGAAGCAATTAAAGAATTAAACAAGCAACAAAAAAATCCAAAAGGATATAAAGAATCCCTAATTGAATCTCTCAAATCCAATTTTTGGAACTATGAAATCAATGAAATTGATGACAGTTTCATTGCTAAATTAGATAACGAAATACAAAGTGTTTTAAGCATTCTATCAAAAATTAACTCCCATAATTTATCACTTGATAAACTTTCAAAAGAAAGCATTATAGCGGAATTGAGAGATTTAAAGCTAAAACAACTTTCAATTCTATCAATTAAATATGAAAAAATAAAAATTCAGCAGCAACAACAGTCATATTTAAAAGAGATTGAAAAAAGTAAAAGACTTTTACCATTAATTGAAGAACTCACTATTTACTTCAAACATGAGCAGTTTGGTTTTTTACTTGGGCTTGAAAATAATATTAATGAAAAAACTATTGAACTAAAAAAAGCCAAAGAAATAAAAGAGCTTGCTGATTCCATTTTATCAAATGAATTTTTCTCCAAAGAATCAGAAAATGTAAGAACCATAAAACAGATTGAAGACGAAATAAAATTAAGAGAAGAAAATCTGAATAAAAAGTATGATGAAACTGCGCTAAAAATAAAGCAAATTGAAGGAAGTATTGAAGACCTTGCTATCATTATAAGCGATATAAAAAGTTCAGGGCAATCATTTATAAAATTAAACCCTAAAGCAGAGGATTGCCCTTTATGTAACACACATTTTTCCAATGAAGATTTGGTAGTTGCAATACAAAGAACACAGGAATCCTTTACTAATTCAATTGCTTTGATTTCACTGAAAGAAGAATTAGAATTTACTTCAAAAAGAATTGAAGAAAATGGTGAACAAATAAAAGTCACAAATAAATTAAAACGACTTTCTGTTTTTCTTTTTTCTTCAAATAGTTTTGAAAAAACATTTAATGAAATTAAGTTTGGCAGCGAAGCAAATACAAAAAACCTTAATAATTTAACAGAATCTTTAATTCAATTAAATACAATCCAATCTCAATTCAACAATGCTGGAATAACAGAAGACCGATTTAAATATTTATCAGAAAGTTTAAGCGAACAAATATCTATCAATATTAATTCAATTACTGATTTGGATTTGCAAAAGCAAGTCTTGCTTGACAGACAATTACAATTATCTGCTGCCAATAACCAACTTGAAAAGGATTTAAATGAAAAGGAAATTAAGCTAAAAATAAATTTCACTAGTGAAATTGCCAATGAAGAACTTCTATTAAAACGAATAAATCTACTTCAAGAAATCGAAAGTAATTTTAATCAACTAGAAATATACTTAATTCTACCACCCAATACACTACTTTTAAATATTTTCGAAAGGTCAAATGCCGTTCAAAGTGTTTTTGA
Source organism: uncultured Chlorobiaceae bacterium (assembly GCA_903929845.1). Classification (GTDB taxonomy): domain Bacteria; phylum Bacteroidota; class Chlorobiia; order Chlorobiales; family Chlorobiaceae; genus Chlorobium. Next base: position 5,726 of record CAIYWF010000003.1, read on the forward strand.
AACATTCAAGAAAGCATCTTTGGAAGCGAAGCAACAAAACCAAGCAATTGAAATCACAAAAAAGGAAATTAAAAAAATCATTGCGGAAATTGATTTAATAAAGCCACGACAAAATAGAGCGCAATTTGCTTTTACCGAATTAAACAATCTCCTTACCAAGCAAAGCAAAAATGAATATTTAAGTGGATATATTTCAAAGAATAAAAGCGAAATTGTTTCAATTTTCAAACTTATTCACACACCAAGCGAATTTAAAGACATCAACTTTGACAAGAAAATAATATTAATTTCTAATGATGGATCTGAAAGAACTTTAAGTGAAATAAGCACTGGACAAAGGTCAGCTTTAGCGTTAAGCATATTTTTGAGCTTAAATAAGAAACTCTCTAAAGGCCCAGATATTTTAATGTTTGACGACCCAGTTACATATGTTGACGACATGAATGTTCTTTCCTTTTTTGATTACTTAAGAGAATTAGTAATAAAATCTAAACGACAAGTTTTCTTTGCAACAGCAAATGATGATCTAGCATTTTTATTTAGGAAGAAATTTGAATTCTTAAAAGACGAACTTACAACCTATAAACTTGAAAGGAAGAATGAAAGCGAATAGCCAATCCACAATAAGTAAATCAAATAAACAAACGACACTCAATGACTCGAAAACTTAGTAAGGGCGATAACTTACAAGCGCTGTGGACAAAAACGCCAGCACCTAACAGCACCTATCCAAAAGGCGGTGTTTCGTGTTCCAAAAACAGTTTTGTGGTTAATCAAACATTAGTTTTTCAAATCAAGTTTTGTGGTAAAAGTCCCGCCCTTCGGGTAGCTGCAAAACGTTAGGTGGCATTTTATGATTCGGAGCATTGTGCTGATAATGAGTGATTAATTTATGATTAAATGAGTCAATTTAAAATACTGTCAGAAAATAAATTCAAAGCTTTTTTTCAAAGTAATGCTTTTGTAGAAGTGTTTTTTGAGAAAAAGGGATTGGCGAGGTATAAATATTTGTTTGGTGCTTTGCGGATAGAGTTGAAATCAATTCGTCATTATTTTGTGATAGCTTATTCGAGATTAACTCCGCTTTTTAATCCTAAAAACCCTAAAACTTTTGCTACTGATAGTTTTCTGACTGAATTTGAGAGATATGCAAAGTCATTGGGATTTGTTGATATTGGTTATACAAGGCTTAATCCAGGGATACTTTTTTACAATGAAAAGGTAATATCAAAAAACACAATTGTATTGTCATTGGAAATGGACAAAGATAAAATGAATTTAGCACCATCAAAGGCTACATTCAATATGATTCATGAAACCTATCACAACTTAAATATGATTACTCTCAAATTGAGTAATTATTTAAGAAAAAATGGATATGCAGCACAACCATCAACGGCAACTTTGGGATATGGTCATTATCCGCCAATTGCTGAATCGGCTGGTTTGGGATTAAAAGGTTGGCATGGATTATTGATTACTCCAAAACTTGGACCAAGACAAAGACTTGCATTAGTTTTCACAAGTATTGAGAATTTACCAATTTATGATTTGCAACAAAATTCACATTCATGGATTACTGATTTCTGCTCGACTTGTAAAAAGTGTGTAAGAGCATGCCCAGCAGATGCAATTCCTAAGGATTTGGAATTTGATAACTTTGGTAATCAAATTCATATTCATGCAAAAAAATGTGTTGATTATTTTTCTCAAAATTATGGTTGTTCGATTTGTATTCAAGAATGTACTTTTAACAAGACAACCTATGATAAATTAAAGACAATTCATG
>CAIYWF010000004.1 GCA_903929845.1 uncultured Chlorobiaceae bacterium
GGGGGTCGATCTCCTCTTTTCGGTTATGATTGTTAATTTATAGTCTCTCTTTCGTTCAGCGGAGTTCAGCGGAGCGCAGCGGCAATGTTGCCGCCATCCACTGTGGTAATTGATCCGGTCGTCCTGGTTTCAAGCGCAAGGTGCACAAAGGCTTCTGCGACATCTTCTGCAGTCACTTCAAGCTGCAGCAGATTACCGGCCATGTACTCCCGTTCACTCAGGCCGCGGGCAGTTGATCGTGCCTTGATCATCTCTTCGGTAAGCAGTCCGCTGCGAATACGGTCCGCATTGATACCGTTTGCGCGAATACCATCACGGCCATGATCAAGCGCATACTGACGCACAAGAAACATGGTCGCCGCTTTAGGAAGGCCATAGGGGCCAAAATCGGGGCCTGGATTGACAGCCTGCTTTGAAACATTGAACAGCAATACACCACCTGTTCCTTGCAGTTTCATGACCCTGACTGCCTCCTGGGCAATGGACTGGTGTGAAAAAAAGTTAAGTTCAAAACTTTTTCGGAGCAGATCGTCAGCGACTTCGCCAATGCGTCCCTGAATGGCGGCGCCAACGTTGGAAACAATAATATCCACACCACCGAAACGGCGGCAAGCCGCATCGAACGCTGAACGGACATCAGTCCTTGAGGTAACGTCACAGGTCAGGGCAAGGACGTTGCCGCCAAGCTCCTCGGCTGCCCTGTCGAGTGATTCTCGGGTCAGGTCAAGAATAACCAGCTCTGCCCCTTTCTGGCGGAAGGCTTTGGCTGTCGCAAGTCCTATGCCACTTGCAGCCCCGGTGACCATAACGACTTTGCCTGCAAAGACTCCAAGATGGACTTTGTTCATTTTAGCCTGTTCCATGTCCCAATACTCTATCTCAAAAGCTTCACGGTCGCTGATGGTTTCAAAGGTACCAAGTGATTCGGCATCAAGAATGGCTGAAGCGGTACACGTTGCTATGTCAGCATTGACTTCGGCAGATGCAGCGGTTTTACCAAGTCCAAAAAGACCGAGACCGGGTACCAGCACTACTCTTGGCAGGGGGTCAAGCATTGTTACCGGCATACCGGCAGCCTGCTGCTGAGTGGTAAAGTACTCGGTATATTCTTTACAGTATTGTTGGACAGCCTCATGAACCACTGTCTTGAATCCAGAAATGTCACGGGCATCAGGGGCAGGAACAACAAGTGGCTTGTTTTTCGTTCGGATAATAAAGTCAGGTGTCATGGCGCCCTTTTGACTCATGCGCACGAGATCAGCACTGTTGACATAGTCGAGAATATCAGCAGAGGTACGGAAATCCAGAATGAACTGATGGTACTCTCGCGTACCCGGAGACTTTTCCTCAACACAAGCCCCCCTGATGACTGGAGCCGTCACTTCAACTGAAGCAATTACAGCGGGCAACGATACCGATGGAAAGTGTTTTCGTCCCGACACAGCAATCCGCTCTTCAAGCACACTGACTGCTTCAATCATTCGGCTATAGGCTTCTTTGGCCGTTGAGCCGAAAGTAACCAGCCCGTGCTTCTGAAGCACCAGCCCTTTTATCTCCGGGTTTGCCTCGTAAACACTTGCTGCCGACCGTGCAAGACCAAGTCCTGGCTTGATATAGGGAACTGAGCCAAAGCTCTCGTCGAGCGTTTCGCTGCAGAGCCTGACTCCGTCGGGCTGATTACTGAGCGTCAGCAGGGCGAATGAATGAGTATGAAGAATATACCGGTGCGGAAGAAAAGCGTGAAGGAGTGTTTCAATCGAAGGGGTCAGCCTCTTCTCTGCCATGTGATCAGTCAGACTGAACATGTTCAACAACAACAGATGTTTAAACTCTTTGGTTGAAAAACGCCGAAGCGCTTCTTCGCTGATACTGTTGTTATGACTGAACAGCTCAACCAGTTTACGCAGTGGGCCCAATCTGAGTGGCGTATAGTCGAGACCGGTGACGCGACTCAAATCAACACCACTCGCCTTTATCAGGAGTACTTCAGCTCGGTTGCCAACCATATCAACCAGTTCACACTTGACCGAGGTATTACCACCACCATGCATCACCAGGGAACTTTCACGGCCAACAAGGCGAGAGGCATAGACCAATTCGGCAAGTTCGGACTGAATCTCAAATAAGCTGCACTGTTCTTTGACGAAGCGTTGGAGCTCAGCGTCGTTCCAAAGGTTCTGCATAAGTGGTCATACATCTGACGCCAAAAACCGGCGTATATTGTTAAAAATAAGGACATGCAAGAAAGTCATGCCAGGCTCAGGTTCTGCCTTTTTTTTTCTTTTCATGCCACCCTTCAATAAGAAATCCAGAACTGTAAATAATGAGAAAACCAGGAATCACTACTCCGAGAAAAGTAATCTTGTCTCCGATAGTCTGCAACTGTCCGGAAGACCATATCATCCATACAAGCACATACCACGCTGGTCCAACAAACAAAAATGCTGTATTCCAAAGTCTTTTAAAACTGTATTTCATAACTGGCCATCAATCCGGAGATTGCGTTCATTAAGTTTTTCCAGTATAATCCTGACCAGATACTGGAGCGCATTGATCACGTAGGTAAAATAAGCCAGAAAGGCATCCCAGATAAGCACTTTCTGAGGATAGCCAAACCAGGCAAGGAAAAAATAGAGCAAGTGAAATGAAGCCGCGACAGTGCTTCCGACATCTTCCCAGAAAAACTCTTTGGAGTAGACCCATTTATCGAATATCTCTTTTTCAAAAAACATCCCAGTGATAAACAGGAGAGCGAAAAAAAGTGTCTTGAAAAGAATAGCCAGACTGACCCAGTAAAAACTTGTGACGAAAAGATCATTGGCATAGAGTGCCGTTATGGTCAATCCTGCAATAAAAAAGAGAAACTGTATCGGCGCAAGAATAATCTGAATATCGGTCCAGACTGATGCGTTTCTTTTGACAAGCTGTTCTGGGGTATAGCGCGGCATCTTCTTTTACGCTTGACTGATAAAAATATACTAACATCCCGGGTATCAAGCCGACACGTTCATCTTGAACGGATGGAATATAGTAAAATTGAAGAGAGAGAAAAAGCTTCGAATAAGAGAGCAGTTGATGGAGGTATCTGAACAAACCTGCACAACAGATTATTTATAGAACGGGACTATATTTCAGAATAATGATATTGGCAGACAGGTAAATAAAATGTAAATTTTGAACCAAATAGCCGTTTAATGGGTATTTTTCGTTCGGGAATTTTCACAATGAGTATATAATAATCCATTAAAACCCAAAGTGAACAATTATGAAAGCATCTCGTTTTATCCTCACAGTGCTGCTCTCGACATCGCTTTCCTCTGTTGCCATGGCTGCCGATGTCGTCAAAATTGCCATTACAGGGCCATTCTCAGGTGGATCTGCCCCAATGGGCCTCTCCATGAGAGACGGCGCCAAACTGGCAATTTCCCAGATTAATCAGAACGGAGGTATTAACGTCGGCGGCACCAAGATGAAAATCGAGCTCATTGAGCGGGACGACGAGGGTAAAAACGACCGTGGCGCATTGGTCGCCCAGGAGATATCGGCTATGGGCGATATTTCAGCCGTCATCGGCACTGTCAACACTGGTATTGCCGTAATGGGTGACAAGTATTACGTGGAAAAAGGAATAGTTAAAATCATCACTCCTGCTGCAGGCAGCGCCTCCATGACGCAGTGGAGCAAAGCTGGCACAAAGGATTTGCCTATTTTCCGTTTTGCCGCGCATGACGGCATTCAGGCCCAGATGGTGGTAGAGCAGGCTACCCGTCTTGGGCTCAAGAAGGTTGCTATCTTGCATGACGCGACCAACTATGGGGTTTCTGGACGCGACGACCTTATCGAACAAATCAAAAAACAGGGCGGAAAACTCAAAGTGGTTGCCATCGAAAAGTTCGCCATCGGCGACAAAGATATGACTGGGCAACTTATCAAAGCCAAAGTCTCTGGCGCACAGGCAATTCTTATATGGGGTATAGGCCCCGAGCTGGCCGCAGTAGCTTCAGGCAAAGAGAAGCTGGGGTTCAAGGTTCCAATGATTGGCGGATGGACGCTATCAATGAGTAATTTCATCGATACCGCAGGAACCGCCGGCAACGGAGCGCTGATGCCACAGACATTCATTGAGGACGAGTCGATACAGAGGGCCAGGCCTTTCATTCAGGCCTACCATAAAGCATACGGTGTTGCAAAAATTCCCTCACCAGTTTCTGCCGCACAGGGTTACGATGCGACAATGTTGCTTGCCGAAGCGATTCATGAGGCTGGCTCCACCAAGCCGGCACAGATCAAGGCGTCATTGGAAAATCTCAAGGCTACCGTCAAGGGTGCCATAGCCGATTGGAAAAAACCGTGGTCAAAATGGGATCCTTCAAATGTTGAAACACATGAGGCTTTCCGCAGGACAAACACGGTGATGGGTAAGGTGAAGAACGGGCGTGTTGTGCTGGCTAACCCATCAGAAAAAGTACTGCTGGAGGGAAAAAAGACCAAGTAAAACCGGATCTTATAAACATGCGCATAACAGGCAACCATGAACGCAGATTTTTTAGCTTTGGCCCAGATGGCTGTAGGAGGAGGCCTTATGGGAATGGCTTACGCGCTGATGGCTTACGGCTTCCAACTGACATATACTGCTGGAAAATCGGTGAACTTCGGACAAGGCGAACTTGTTATGCTTGGAGCATTTATAGGCCTCTCCCTGACCGGTATCGGTCTTCCATACTGGGCTGCAGTACCTGGTGCAATGGTGGCTGGTGCTGCACTTGGATGGTTTGTTGAGCGCGCTGCAGTCCGACTGGCCTTGCAGCAACGTAATGAGGGCTGGATTCTGCTCACTATCATTGTCGGGCTGTTTGGTGTGTCTGCTGCAGAAAACATCTGGGGCCGAGATGACAAACCATTTCCAGTACCATGGCCCGAAGGGGCGCTTGAGTTTTTTGGAATTTCAGTTACTTGGCCAGAACTGGTCATAGCAGCGGGAGCGTTGGGCATGATGGCTCTTGTCGAGCTTGCCAAACGCTACACGATGCTCGGTATTGCCGTTCAGGCCGTAAGCGCCGATCCTGACTCGGCCGAGTTATGCGGCATTCGCTCAAAGTCGGCAATTTCGCTCTCATGGGCGGTCTCCGGGGCGGCTGCGGCATTTGCCGGAACGATAATTGCGCCCGTGACAACTGTTGGGCCAACCATGGCGGCAGCATTAACACTTAAAGCGTTTTCTGTCGCTGTAGTGGCAGGTCTCGACAGCGGATTTGGCCTTGTTCTCGCAGGAATTGCTTTGGGATCCGCAGAAAATCTCTCCGGCTTTTTGCTCGGGAGCGGATGGCGTGAGGCGCCCGGCCTTATCCTGCTCATTCTTGCGTTGGCGCTTCGTCCACAGGGAATCTTCGGCAAAAAAATCATCCGTAAAGTCTGAGGAGAAAGAGATGCTCTTCCATGTCAATCTGGCTCTAAGGGAGAAAACTGCGGAACGGATCATGCGCTTGACTCTCTTCTGCTGTCTGGCTGCACTTCCGATGCTCTGGCACGGCGAATACGCTCTCGGACTGCTTACCCTGATGGCCGTCTATGCTGTGCTCCTCATGGGTCTTGATGCAACTGTCGGATACCTTGGACAGATCAACCTTGCCCAAGCAGCATTGTTCGGACTCGGCGCATACGGCACGGCTTTGGCAATCCAAGCGGAGGTTCCTCTGCCGCTTGCCTTGTTGGTGGGTATCGCGGCGGCCTTGATTCCTGGAGCTGCACTCGCACTGCCAGCCTTGCGACTTGAGGGTCCTCAGTTTGCACTATCTACACTCTCTTTCGCTACTTTGTCGGTCATATTCCTCAATGAATCTGAATCGGTCACCAATGGGGCCTTAGGCTTGTCGATCGTCAGACCCTCACTGTTCAATATCGTCCTGGACTCGACCCGCTTCTACTGGCTCTGCCTGACGGTATTGTTTGTCACTTGGTGGGCATCACAGCTTTTGCTTCGATCCCGCTTTGGACTCGCAATTGAGGCCTTGCGGGACTCACCAACCGCCACAGACGCCTTGGGAATAGGCACCCTTCGACACAAGGCACTGGCTTTTGCATGGGGAAGCGCTTTAGCCGGGCTCGCTGGCGCATTGCATGCTATAAATTTTGGATACCTTCAACCCGCTGCTTTCGGATATGACCTAATGGTCATACTGTTGCTTGGCGTCGTTTTCGGTGGCCGCCGGAACCAATGGGGAGCTTTTGCCGGAGCAGCAGTTGTTACCATGTTGCCGAACCTCCTGTCGAACAGAACACTGTTCTCCTCCCTCGTCACCCTGGGATGTCTTCTTGCCATTGCCCCACCAATCCGTACACTTCTCTCCCGAAAAATACCCTCTTTCAGCCAGACCGCTCCCGTAGCAGCTATGGCGGCAGCTCTTGCTTTAGCTCTGTTCGCGTCCAACGTAGAGGAGTGGCGCAAGGGCATATTTGCACTTTTTCTTTTTGCTGCAGTGGTTGGTCTTCCCGACGGGATCACTGGTGCCGCGACGACAATACTTCGCAAGTTGATACGCTTTGCACCTGACCCTCTTCCAGTAGCAACAGGAGGGATACAAACCGCAAAAAGCTCTGCCGGACTTGCTTTGCATGCCTCGAAAATCCGAAAATCTTTCGGCGGCGTAAAGGCCGTGGACAACGTCACACTGGAAATAATGAAAGGCGAAACACACGGCTTGATCGGCCCAAACGGATCAGGCAAAACAACGTTAGTGAACTTGATATCCGGTCTCTACAAGCCAGACAGTGGTTCAGTGGAAATTTTCGGAGTACGTCCAAAACCTGGAAGCCTTATGTCTGCATTCTCGGCTGGCTCTGCGAGAACCTTTCAAAACCTCCAACCGTTCTCCGGCTTGACTGCACTGGGGTCAATTATGGTTTGTCAGCGAGACGGTGGAATATCTGAGGCTATGGGTTGGCTGCATGCTGTTGGTCTTCAGGAAAAAGCCCGGCTCCGTTGTTCAGAGATGTCATACGGTGACTTGCGCTTTCTTGAAATTGCGAGGGCTCTGGCAACACGGCCATACGTACTGATGCTTGATGAACCTGCTGCCGGCATGTCAAAACCTGATATTATCCGACTTGTTGATCTGGTCACCTCAATCAAACGCGCAGGCATAACGATTCTTCTCATCGAGCACCATCAGGACGTTATTGCAGTACTGTGCGACCGAGTCTCCGTGATGGATGGTGGCCAGCTTATCGCTCTGGGAACTCCTGATCAGGTACGTCGAAACCCCAAAGTGATTGAAGCATATCTGGGAAGTGACGAAACGGCGACACAAGCAAAAAGCGAAATGAGGGCTCAACCATGCTGAAAGCAGAAAACCTCTGCGCTGGATACGGCGGGAACGATGCCATACGGGAAATTTCGATAGAGGTCGTCGAAGGATCATGTGTAGCACTGGTTGGAGCCAACGGCGCTGGCAAGAGCACCTTGGTAAAATCCCTCTGCGGGCTGCTCGCCCCACGCAAAGGCAAAGTATTTTTCGACAAAATAGAGATAACAGGACTTCCCGCCAGTGAGATCGCAAGACGTGGTCTTTGCCTTTGTCCTGAGGGACGACGCGTTTTTGCACCTCTCACAGTAGAGGAAAACCTGCTGCTTGGAGCCTATCCCCGCCTGCCCTCTTTCGTACCATTCCGCAAGGCGGCCTCCGGCGAGCTCAAATGCATTTACGACATGTTTCCAAAACTTGAAGAGCGTCGTTCGCAGCAAGCCGGAAGCCTTTCTGGCGGAGAACAGCAGATGCTGGCGATAGGCCGCGTCCTTATGGCCCGACCAAGCCTTATAATACTCGACGAACCATCAATGGGACTTGCGCCTGTGGTGGTCAAGGAGGTATTCAAAGCTATCCTTTCACTACGCAACTCCGGAATAACCATCCTGCTCTCCGAGCAATTCGCCAGAAGCGCCCTGGCCATATCGGATAATGCTTATATCATCGAACGGGGGAAGGTCGTGCTTGATGGCTCCAGCACTGATCTTGCCAAAAATCCTGCAGTGATTGAAGCTTACCTTGGATAACGCATTACTTTTGCAGCTTAAAAACCTCTTGACACTGTGCACATTTTAAACCAATGCTGAACAACACGTTTACCACTGCCTCCGCAATGGCATTTGCCCTCAAGCTGCTTGGCCTGCGTAGTCACAGCCGCGAGGAACTTGAGCGAAAACTCCTTAAGAAGGGATACCCCACGGAGAGTATCGAACCGGTACTGGAGAAGCTGACAAAACAGGGAGTGCTGGACGACAAGATGTTTGGTATGGAGGTCATAAAAAGCCGCTCACGGCGAAAGCCATCAGGAAAATTGAAAATGCGCGCCGAACTCCGGAAAAAAGGTGTGTCAGAACCCATTATAGAAGAGCTTCTTAATGAATATGAGAGTGTTGAACTCTGCCACCGCGCAGCAGAAAAAAAAATCGGGGCACTTCATGGTGTAACAGAAGCTGAAAAGAAGAAAAAACTTGGAATTTTCCTGCATAACCGGGGTTTTGAATGGCAGGAGATTCAAGTGGTGCTCAGGCATTTTTATCAGTCTGGCTCGAACGATGAAGAACCATTTCAGGACAGATCTGCATGAACCAGGGTGCCAATTTTTTCACCACGCAACAATCTGGTTAAATTACCTTTGTGGTTCATGTTCATGACCACAATGGGCAACGCATTTTCACTGCAAAGTGTGATTGCTGTCATGTCCATAACCCTAAGATTTTTCCGAATCACTTCAAAATATGATATATCAGGAAAAAATTGTGCTTTGGAATTTTTTTCGGGATCAGAATCATAGACGCCATCAACCCTGGTGCCTTTGACAATAATATCGGCCTCAATCTCAATCGCCCTCAACGAGGCGGCAGTATCTGTGGTGAAGTAAGGGTTTCCAGTACCTGCGCCAAAAATAACAACTCTTCCCTTTTCAAGATGTCGGACAGCTCGGCGCCGAATAAATGGCTCGGCCATCTGCTCCATTTTTATTGCAGTCTGAAGACGGGTAAACACCCCCTTGCGCTCAAGGGCATCCTGAAAGGCCAAAGAATTAATCACTGTTGCCAGCATACCCATATAGTCTGCCTGCACCCGATCCATTTTTGCAGCGGCCTCAGACATCCCGCGAAAGATATTGCCTCCTCCTATCACCAGGGCAATTTGGGCTCCCATATCTCTGGCCTCCCTGATTTCCTCGGCATAACGTTCAAGCATATCAGAATTAATTCCGTATCCATCCTCTCCGGCAAGTGCTTCACCACTCAATTTCAGCAGAATGCGCTTGTATTGGAGCATATCCTTACCCTCCGGAAAAACGAGTTAATAAAAACAGTATCAATGAATTTATCCAAAAAAAAAGCCTCGAACTACGAGGCTTTTTTTTCATTCTCCCAACTGGTAGCGAACAAATCCAATCACATCTATTTTTGCCTGATGCTTTTTTCGACATTCGCTCAGCACTTCAGATACCTTTAATTTATCGTCTTTAATGAATGATTGCTCACTGAGCACAACATCCTGGTAATACTTTTCAAGTCTTCCTGTAACAATCTTGTCGACAAATGCCTCTTTCTTGCCCTGTTCGAGAGCCTGCTGGCGATAGATTTCAGACTCTTTGGCAATGTAATCAGCAGGAACAAAGGAGCGGTCAACAACAATCGGAGCGGCGGCGGCAATCTGCATAGCAAGATCTTTAGCCAACTCCCGCACAACATCAGGTTTGTCGGTATCAATCTGAATGATGGCGCCAAGTTTCGCACCCGGATGGATATAGCCCTCGACAAGCCCGTCTGGAGCATTGAAAAAAGCAAGACGCTTGAAGTTGATCTTTTCACCAAGCTTGCCAGTCATGGTCTTCATGGCATCGTCTACTGTTTCGCCACCATAGGCTTCTCCAAGCGTCAAAGCTAAGAGCGCTTCGGTTGATGTACTGGTGCTTGAAAGAGCAAGGTCACCAAGCGCAGCGGTAAAACCGGTAAAGTCTTCACCGCGTGCAACAAAATCAGTTTCACAGTTCAGTTCAAGAATAATGCCACTCTTGTGGTCTGGTGTCAACTTAATACTGACCATCCCCTCACGGGCATCCCGATCCGCACGTTTCGCAGCAAGCGCTGCACCTTTCTTGCGCAGATAGTCGATAGCCTGGTGCATATCCCCTCCAGTTTCATCAAGGGCCTTTTTGCAGTCCATCATCCCTGCACCTGTTATATCACGAAGATTTTTTACATCTTTTGCTGAAGTCTGGCTCATGTAACTTTTACTATTTTACTCTTATTGATTATAAACGCTGATTATTCGCTGATCTCTTCCTTTTCGCCATCGCCATCGACATCCACTTCAACTTCATCCATCTCGGCCAGCACCTCATTTTCAACCTTAAGCTCACGCGCCTTGATAACGATATCGGCAACGGCCTTGACCATAAGCTGAATGGAGCGGATAGCATCGTCATTTGCCGGAATCACATAATCAACCAGCTCAGGGTCGCAGTTGGTATCGACCATCGCAATAATGGGAATACCGAGTGAACGAGCTTCCTTGATGGCGATATGCTCTTTCTTGATGTCAACGATGAAAAGTGCTGCTGGAAGTCTTGTCATCGTGGCAATACCTCCGAGAATCCTCATGAGCTTCTCCTTTTCACGTCCAAGCATGAGTCGCTCTTTTTTTGTAATCATATCATAAGTACCATCAGTAGCCATACGGTCGATGGAGTTCATACGCCTGATGCTCTGACGAATAGTCTGGAAGTTGGTCAGCATACCACCAAGCCAACGCTCACAGACGTAGGGCATGCCTGCACGTTCTGCCTGCTCGGCAATAATATGTTTCGCCTGTTTTTTCGTACCGACAAACATGATCTCCCTGCCAGTCTGAGCGATTGCATCAAGTGCCTTGAGTGCCTCATCAGCAAGAATAACTGTTTTCTGCAGATCAATAATGTGTACGCCGTTTTTCTCCATGAAAATGTACGGCTTCATTTTCGGACACCAGCGACGTGCAAGGTGACCAAAGTGAACTCCTGCGCGGAGCATCTCTTCAAGCTGGAAATGTGACATAGCTGCTTTTCTTATTATTTAGTTATTCCTCTATCATCCCTGTACATTCCGGTATCCGACCCAAGAGGCCGGACACTTCCGAAAAGCTTTTTCTGAATGGTTTTCAGAATAGAATGATATGCGAAGTTGTGATCTGAAATAGTTTACTAAAACGATAAAACACATGATTAACGTTTTGAGAACTGGAAACGTTTGCGGGCTTTTTTACGTCCAAATTTTTTCCGTTCAACCATACGGGGATCTCTTGTA
>CAIYWF010000005.1 GCA_903929845.1 uncultured Chlorobiaceae bacterium
AGCCACTCCTGAACTGATGGAGGGAATATAAACGGGGTATCACGGTCTGCTTTAATAAAATCGGTACTCATAAGGCTAAATCTGACAAGAAAAACGGAAGCTTCAGATAGGAAAGGATTACATTTAAGAGTCTTTAATATAATTACTTATGAGGGATTATACAATATTTGTGGGGATTTTAAGTCCGACAGACTGCTAGAACATTTCTGGACTGCCGCCAGATTGAGATCATCTTTGCTCAGTTCGGGCATGGGCATTTCATCATAGGATATACCCTCTGCCGATCGGCCAAGTTCAGCGATCAATGCAATATCGGCAGGACAATTAGTGGCGCCAATGCGGACATAAACGCCCTGTTCATGGCCTTCGGCTTTCAGCCAGTGGGGCCGCAAAGCGCTCACAAAGACCTCTATCACCAGCAGGGTTGTATCGTGGATGGTGACAAGCTCTATATTAGGAACCAGATGAGGGGTAATGGAATCAGCAATGAGGCTCCGAAGCCTCTCCTCTTCATCGAGAGGAGTTTTCACGCCTACAATCTGCCTGTCGTCTCCAATGCCGATGACAAGGCGCCCACCCGCAGTATTGGCATAAGCAGCCAGTGTTTTCATCAACAGCGTCGGCGAAGCACTATCCCTTTTGAATTCAAGTGTTTTCCCTTCAGACCGGGCAAGGATGTTGTTCAATGTATCTCTCATGGGATATCCCCCTTCAACATGCAGAATTGCACTGGTTTTTCCTTCTCTCTTGCTTCCTTCAGTGCTTTGAGTTATGTTACCTTGTTGTTTTACAGTACCTGTGTTTGTTCATGGAGTACTGATCAAAACAATAATGTACAAATAACTTGTGCTCTTGTAAGCGATTTTACTGGAGTGAACGACGAACATTACTTTATAAACCAATGGAGGAGAGATGGGAGCAAAAGATATCATTCTTGAGGTACTGAAAAAAGAGAGCGAACCACTGAACGCAAGCAGAATTACCGAACTCACCGGGCTGGATCGTAAAGAGGTTGACAAGGCTATGAAAGCTCTGAAAGATGAAGAGCTGATTGTCTCTCCGAAGCGTTGTTACTGGGAGCCAAAAAAGCAGCAATAATGTTTGCACATCTCTTGGGTGCTCCCATCACTTACACTACCCGGAACACGATGGTACTCGGGGGGGACAACGCTGTTTTCTGATGTTATAAATTTATTAAAAACTGTTACATACCTCGACCCATGCACGCAACGGTGACATTTGACAGGAAAATGCCGATTTCCGGCATAAATGACAAAGGCCATGCAACAATGTTTGATGCCCCTCTGGCATTTTCAGGTGCCGATTCAGCAGCCTCGCCTATGGAGACGGTGCTTGAATCGCTTGGTGCATGTTCTATGATGGATATTATCAGCATTCTCCGCAAAATGAAAAAAGAGCCAATTATCCTCAATATAGCCCTTGATGCCATAAGGTCAGAAGAGCATCCGAAGGTTTTTACCTCGATTCATCTCAACTATCGCCTGGAAAGTCCCGATTGCAGTCAGGACGAATTTGAAAAAGCCGCCCGTCTTTCGATAGAAAAGTATTGTAGCGTTGCCGCCATGCTCAGAGGATCAGGGTGCAACATAACTTGGGCAACGGAACTTGTCAGACACAGAAGAGAATAGGCCAGAAGCGTTCAACTGCCTGGAGTTGTTGATCCGTTTTTATTCGGCAAATCCTATGGAACATTAGCAAGCTTCCGTTCCCCATCAGGTGAAATAAACCATACATGACCTGTTTCCCGATCAATCTTGTACGCACAGGCGTTTCCTGCTCCAACAATCTGGTATTTGTATTCAGAGCACCCAGACAGTGATGCAGATAGAGCGGCCATTATCAAAATAAATTTAAGCATAATGATCTCAGATGGTTAAAAGAGAGTTTACTGAAAATTTTGGAGAGAGACAAAGAGTGCTGAGAGCCTTAAGTGGGCAGAATGAAAATCGAGAGCTTGTTTCGCCTGATTTGGATAACAGCAAGGGGAGATAGTTACATCTCCCCCTTTCGTTAACCTTAACAAAAAATCAATCAGTTTCGTTTGCCGCCATCATTTGGTCGATTGTCAGAGGGCTGATTGTTTTTGCTTCCTTCTTTTGGTCGATTGTCTGGGGGCGGATTGTTTGGACTGCGATTATCGTTGTTCCGCTGATCACGATTTTTGTCGTCAAAACGTTGATCCTTGTTATTGCGATTGTCGCGGATTTTGTCGTTAAAACGCTGATCACGGTTATCCCTGTTGTGGTCAAACCTGTCGTTATGCCTACGATATTCGATATCTCGTGTTCTCCTTATATCCTCCCAGCGGCGGCTTTTGATTCTGGAGGGAAGTCTGTTCTCACGAACAATAGCCCATGGCCCACGGTAATTGGGAGAACAGTACCATATACCGTTTTGATTAATGTAGTAGAGGTCTCTATACAAGATAATATCATAAGGACCCCCTACGGATATTGAGAACCCATAATCCGACAGGTTGATAAAATCTGGTCTAGTACTGAGAAAAAATGAGGGTTTTTCCCTGCCTCCGATATGAATGCTCACTTCCGCTCGAGCATCTGCTGCGGGGTTACCGAGTAACATTCCTGCAATTCCAGCAGCCAGCCAAAAGCTTCTTTTCATGTGTATTCTCCTGTAGTTAAATGTTG
>CAIYWF010000006.1 GCA_903929845.1 uncultured Chlorobiaceae bacterium
CATGGAATTAATATATTGATTAATTCCTTATAAAACAAATGCTTTGACGTAATTTACATGGGTACAAAACACACAAAATCGCTGTATTTTATCACAAATCAATAGATTATGTGGTTTTTGGCTGGGGAACTTCGGTTTAACTGGCCGTTCAGCACCGCTACCAATCATGACCATTTCGGTGACATCAACGAAATGGTCATCGACAGGATGGGCACTATTGAAGCAGGCTATCTTGGCTTTTTCAACGACTGCCTCAAAATTACGGTAGTCACCGTAACCCAACACTTCGGCAAACTCACGGCTTGACCAAAATTCCTGACCGGCATCATTTACCCTCTTGATCTGCTCGAATGGAGAGGTATGTTCATTGTCCGTTTTTCTGATGTTTCTGCTCATAATGCTTATCCTTGTCGGGCATTTGGCTGTTTGAAAATGATAGTTACAACTTGCTCTGTCTGAAATTCTTAAAGTGTGTACCTACACTATGGAGGCTGGTCAGCGATTCTTTGCATCCTGATATTTTTTGAAGTTTTCTGCTTGTTCAAATATCTCTTTGTAGACTTCGTCTCTGTCTACTGGTGGATAGCCGTGATCGGAGAGGAGAATGATGAGGTCGACTTTCAGTTCGGCTTTGATATCGTTGCGGTGGCTCCAGTCGATGTATTTGGTTTTATCATCCACTATGTCTTTGACTTTTTTTGAGAGTGGGATGAGTTTTTCGTCCGGGTATTCGAAATCGTACTTTTTGGCAAGAGCTTTCAGGATGTCGTAGAAGGCTTTTTCTTCAAAGTTGATGCCAAGGTCAGCGAAGGATTCTTTTTCTTTTTTGAGTGCATGGTAGAGGTTGAGGATCTCATCGGTGAAATCTTCGAGCACATTGCTTACCAGAATATCTTGCTCTTTTCGATCGTTGTATTTTTCCACCAATGTTTTGAACATGATGGAGAAGTCGGCGGCTTTTGATTTGTTGACTTGCCGGTACTCATCAATTGCTCGTTTCAGGAGTTGTTGCAGAAGTTTGATCTTGGTATTCGGCATCTTGATTTTTTCAAGCTTGGCCAGATAGTCGTCATCAAACAGATCGACTTCTTTGGTATGGTCATTTCCGAGTTTGAAGAGTTCTTCGACGCCGTCGCTTTGTAATGCGCCCTGGATCATTTGCTGAACCCTGGCGTTCATCTGTGCGATATCCGGTGCATCGCCTTTGGTTAGTTTGAATACTATTGACCGCACTGCCATGTAGAAATGGATATGATCGCGCTCGTCCTGGGTGAATGCGTCGCGTCCACAACTGATGTCGTAGGCGGCTTTCATGCGCTTGACAAGCGCCATGAAGCGTTTTTCGGTTTTCTCTGTCACCTGCACGTATTCGGCGGCCATGTTGAGGCAATGGAGTTGTTCCAAAGGTTTGCCGGAAAAGTATGGGCTGAGATCAAAGTGGTGAAACAATCGTGCCAGAAGATCGAGATGGTCTTTTACGGCTACAATCGAGACTTGAATTTCTTCGATGTTTGTTCTGTCCGCTTTTGAGTATTGAGCAAGTGCAAGGTTCATCTGTTTTTTGATACCGATATAGTCAACGATGAGCCCTTTTTCCTTGCTGCCGTATTTCCGATTGACTCTTGAGATGATCTGGATCAGATTGTGCATCTGAACGTACTTGTCGATATAAAGCGTATCAAGGCATGGTATATCGAAACCTGTGAGCCACATGTCAACTATTATGGCGATTTTGAAATTGGATTTTTCGTTCTTGAACTGCCGATCCAATTCTTTGCGGTAGTCTTTGTTGCCGAGCAGGTCGAAAAGGATTTTCGGGTCATCCGGGTCACGTGTCATCACCATCTTGATGCGTTCCATTGGCTTGATTTCACGGCGTTCCTTATCCGTCAGAACAGCACCATCTTCGCAGATTTTTGCTTCTGCCCATTCCGGGCGCAGCGCAATGATCTCCTTATAGAGCTCGAACGCAATTGGGCGGCTATTGCAGACGAACATGGCCTTGCCTTTTACCGTCGCGCCTTCACTGACACGCTTTTCATAGTGGTTGACAAAATCTTTGGCAATCGCCTTCAGACGATCCGGGTTGCCAAGGATAGAGTTCATCTGTGCGTTGGCTTTCTTGCTCTCTTCGATGGCGTATTCACTGGAGCCTTCTTCGAGGCACTGCGCATAATAGGTTTCAATTTCTTGCAGCTTACTGTTGTTGAGGAGTACTTTGGCGGCACGTCCTTCGTAGACAATTCTGACGGTGATTTCGTCCTTTACGGACTCGGTCATGGTATACGCATCTATAACATCACCAAAGACATCGAGCGTTGCGTCAATGGGTGTGCCGGTGAAACCGACATAGGTGGCGTTGGGCAGTGAGTCGTGCAGATATTTGGCAAACCCGTAGGTACGCTGCACGCCGCTCTCCGTAATGCGTAACTTCTGATCAAGATTAACCTGACTGCGGTGCGCTTCATCGGATATGCAGATTACATTGGCACGATCTGTAAGCAAGCTGGTGCTTTCGGTGAATTTATGAACGGTGGTCAAAAAGACTCCTCCGCTCTGCCTCCCTTTGAGCAACTGCCGCAAGTGTTCCCTGTCTTCCACGCTGACAACTGCATCATCGCCAATAAAGCCTTTGGCATTGATGAATTGCGCGGTGAGTTGATCGTCAAGGTCGGTACGGTCTGTAATTAACACCAAGGTGGGGTTTGAAAAATCGAGACTTTTCATCAGAAGCCTGGCCAGGAAGAGCATGGTGTAGCTTTTTCCGCAACCGGTCGCACCAAAATAGGTTCCGCCTTTGCCGTCGCCGTCGGGGCGACGATGGATTTTGATATTGTCGTAGAGTTTGCGAGCCGCGTAATATTGCGGATAGCGGCAGAGAAGCTTTACATCATGACTGGAGGTGTCGGGGAAATAGATAAAATTTTTGATGATGTCGCGCAGGCGGTTCTGGTTGAACAGACCTGCAATCATGGTGTAGAGCGAATCGATTCCATCCTTTTCAATCAGGTCGTTGCCATCAATTTTCCGCCAGGCATAGTAGAATTCGTAGGCAGCAAAGAGTGAGCCTGACTTATTGTTTACGCCGTCGCTGATGATGCATAGGGCGTTGTATTTGAAAAGCTCCGGTATGTCGCGCCTGTAGCGGATTGTGAGTTGCCGATAGGCGTCGTGGATGGTTGCATCTTCACGAATGGCGCTTTTGAATTCAAATACCACGAGCGGCAGGCCGTTGATATAGACAATACAATCAGGGATTCGCTTTTCCGCGCCGGTGATTTCGAGCTGGTTGACGGCCTTGAAAATGTTGCATGAAGCATTGTACGGTTCAGAGTCTTCAGTTAACACCAAGGGCCATTGTCCGGTTATAGAGCACTGCTGCGCATCAATGCCGCGATAGTCTATCAACTCAACATAGAGGTCTTTTTGGCTACGATCTTCACGTTTCAGCAAAAAACCGTCCGAAACCATCTCCATGATGGCTTTGTTCGACACATAAAGATCAGCCGCTGAGTAGGCATCGAGCCTGCGGAAAATGTGGTCTATTTCACTTTCGGCAATACCATCACAGGCATAGCGACGGGAAAGATAGTTGCGAAGGTCGTCCCTGATCAGCACATCAGACGTTGCCCGAAGAATGGTTTCCCCAAGGACATGAGGATAGTTCTCCTTGCCCAGGAGTTCCAGAATTGCGTGTTCGAGGCGGCCTTCTGTAAATGTGCTCATGCCATATTCTCCACTACGCCACGCATCAGGATGGGGCAGAGTTTTTGGATTTGTGATTTCAATTGAATATTCAGGCGTTTGCGGGTTTCCAGCGTATGATGGATAGCAACAATGCTTTCCTGAATCTCGATACTGGGGATGGGGAGCATTACGTTGCACATGTTATCCCAATCAAAAAACTCATGCGCACTACCCTCTGATTTAAACCGTGCATATCTGTCGAACTCGCTCCGAGTAAACCACAATAAAAGATATTCCGGTAAAAGCGAATCAGGCTTTGAAATCTCAAACACCTGATAAGCAGCTGAAACTGCACAAGTGTCACCCGTACGGTAAGCAATCGATATTTTATCTCCATTGCGCGTCGTAGCTCTGTTATACGCAAACTGCCCTTTTTGGACTACTTTCGCCGCTATTATATTGACACCAATTTGTTTAGGTGTCATAAAATGCTTGTTGTTACTTATGCCTTGAAATAAACTCACATTGCCTTCTATATTCCTAACTTCGATTGGTCGGATGTATGTACCTAAATATTGAAGGGTTAGTCGTTTTTTTAAATCATCAATAAACGAGTCACAAATCAGTTGGAGATCATCAATGGTCTTTTCGTAAACCTGCTGATTCTTCTGCAATGCCTTGTACAAGGCTACATATTTCCGCTGTTCGTCGATATCTGGGATGGGCATTTCAATGTCACAGAATCGTTCCCATTCGAGCCCACCCCTGATACTACTATCACAGATATAACCAGCATATCGGTCAAATTCAGGGCGATGGAAGTGCATCATCAGGAATTCTGGCAACAACTCATCACCCTTTATGGCAAACATGACATAGGCAGGTGAAATGATGGATGGTTCGTCGTCAATATAAAATGCTATCGGAATTCTTTCGTCACGACCAACATGCATCACGTTACAGGCAAATAATCCTTTCTTTATCACCTTGTAGCGTGACAAGTCAGTTTCAGAAACATTGGCTACCGATGGCATAAACTCCTTGTTGATGTTTATGCCAAAAAGACGGGTAACTGCCATATCCTTGTTGCGCACATCAACCAGTTGTATGTAGTCGCCAAGGCGCTTGTAGTCAGATTTCATAGCCGAGTCCTTTGAATGCTTGCTTGAGTTCTGACTGTGATTCAGCCTCTTCGGCGAGAATAGCTTTAAAGGTGTGCTGGATGCGTTTCATCTCTGTGTCGAAATCTATACCGCTGTCGCGATCAACAAACCGGATGTACTTGCTGGGCACAAGCGAGTAGTTGTTGGCCTCGATTTCTGCGGCGTTGGCGGCGTAGCAATATTCGGGAATATCCTTGTATGTTTTGTCGCAATCAACCTGTTGCCAGTTGTGGAGGTTTGCGGCAATGGGGCCGACCTCTTCAGTGGTAAGCTCAATGAACATCTTTTCATACTCAGAGCCGCGTTGACGAAGATCGACAAAGAGAGTTTCCCCGCTTCTGTCGCGATACTCTTTGGTGATACCGTTGAGCCTTGCTGTTCGTCTCTTTTTGTTCTTGTTGAGAATCCAGAGCGTTACGCTGATGTCGGTGGTGTAGAACATATTCCTCGGCAGAACGATGATGGCTTCGACCAGGTCATTCTGGATCATCTTGCGACGAATTTTGTATTCTTCTCCCCCGCCGGAGAGTGCACCGTTGGCAAGGATAAACCCGGCAACACCGTTATCGGAGAGCTTGGAGATCATGTGCAGAATCCAGCCATAGTTGGCGTTGCTGACTGGTGGCACGTCGTACCCTGACCAGCGGTGGTCGTTGGTCAATTCATCTGCCGCCCGCCAGTCTTTGAGGTTGAATGGCGGGTTGGCCATGATGTAGTCGGCCTTGAGGTCGGGATGCTGATCGCGCGAAAAGGTGTCAGCGGCGACATCGCCCAAATTGCAGGAGATACCCCGGATGGCGAGGTTCATTTTCCCCAGTTTGTAGGTTGTAGATGTGGCTTCCTGACCGTAGATGGAGATGTTTTTGGTATTGCCCTGATGTGACGAAACAAACTTCATGGATTGAACAAACATTCCGCCTGACCCGCAACATGGATCGTAGATGATGCCCTGGTATGGCTCAATCACTTCGGCAATGAGATTAACGATGCTCTTTGGTGTATAGAATTCGCCTTTTCCTTTGCCTTCCTTGATCGCAAATTTCCGCAAGAAATATTCGTAGATGCGGCCAATGATATCCTGCTCTTTGTCTTTTAGGGTATGGATATTGTTGATGGTGTCGAGCAGTGCTGCAAGTTTGCTGACATCAAGATTAAGGCGGGAGAAGTAATTGTCGGGGAGTGCGCCTTGCAGGGCTTTATTGGTTTTTTCTGCCGTGTGCAGGGCGGTGTCGATTTTGACGGCTATATCGTTTTGTTTGGCATTTTTGATGAGGTAGGTCCAACGGGATTCTTCCGGCAGGAAAAAGACGTTTTTCATGGTGTAGAATTCTACCATGTCGATATACTTTTCTTTGCCTTCTTCGATCAATTCTGCCCGGCGGTGTTCAAAACAGTCGCTGGCGAATTTGAGAAAGATGAGCGCCAGAACGACGTGTTTGTATTCAGATGATTCAACGCTGCCGCGCAGTTTGTCGGCGGAATCCCACAGGGTTTCTTCTATGCTTTTCGAGTTCTTCTTTACCGCTTTTTTCTTGAGCATGTTGGACTGATTGTTGTTTGATTGTGTTTTAATGGGCGGTTACTGCCAGTCGGTTGGCTTTTGCAGAAGCAAACCAACATCTATCAAGGCATTCTTGAAACAATGTTTATATTGAAACCATAGCATCACCAGAGATAGCATCTCCGGCCTGACGCCTTCAACTTGGTTGGGGGCGTTTCTTTTTTATACCCTGCCTTTATCGATATCCTTTTCTGCAATGCTTGAGTTCATCTCCCTTCAGTGCTTATTATTCTTGAAAGGGCTCTTGGTCGATCGGCTCGTATGCATCGGGGTTATGAACGGGCGGTGAAGTTCAGCCTTACGGACAAAGAGCTTTCGCTGTCGCGAGAGAACCTTATTGCCGACCTTTTTGCTCCGGTCTTTTATGCCATTGCTGATGATATCGACCAGAATTTAACGCTGCGGGCCAATGATATCCCCTATTTTTATTTTTTTTTGCCATAAAACGAACATAAAAAAAGGGCGACCAAGATCACCCTTTTTTGTTACAGAGCGCCCGTGCGGTCAGCTACTCGGTTTGCACCTTTGCAAGGCGGGCTTTTTCAATGTAAGTCTTCTGAATATCCCGCGACACATTGTATGCCTTCGAGAGACTGTCAGAACTCCAAAGCCTTGCATCAAAAGCCATACAGATATTTCTGAGGAACGGTATACCGACCTCAGTGACACGAACACTCTTGTCGCCCAAAACAACCAGCCCATCGTTCTCCATGTCTTCAAGGCGATAAAGAGCGATATCAAGTTCTTCTGTATAGAGCTTCGGGTCTGCCCAGGAGGTCTCCTGTTTGCACATCAGGTTGAGAATGTGGCGGCGGAGCACAAGATCTTCATCAGTCAAGAGGTGACCGCGGTGCAGCGGAAAACGGCCTTCGTTCACCACTCTGATATAGTCTGCATCATCGCGTTCATTCTGTGCAAAAGCGTACCAGGTATCGCTGATGGACGATGAACCAAGCGCGAGCATCATCTGTGTGGTATTTTCGGTATAACCCATGAAGTTGCGATGCAGTGTCCCGTTTTTGGCGGCAATATAGAGTGCGTCC
Source organism: uncultured Chlorobiaceae bacterium (assembly GCA_903929845.1). GTDB lineage: Bacteria > Bacteroidota > Chlorobiia > Chlorobiales > Chlorobiaceae > Chlorobium. Next base: position 7,455 of record CAIYWF010000006.1, read on the forward strand.
CCTTCGATGGCGAAATGGTCCATGCCAATTTCGTGATAGCCGATAGATTCAAGCATCGCACTGCCTTTGTCGTACAGCTCCTGTTTGACGTCTCCGACCGGCAGATCTTCCTCTTTAAACTTCCGCTGCCCTTCGTACATGTGAGGGTTGTGGCCATAAGCATAAAAGGCGAGGCGATCGGGCTTCAGCTCCATCACTTTCTGAATGGTATCGGTAATCGTGGCCATTGTCTGTTTCGGAAGACCGTAGACAAGGTCGAAATTGATTGAAGTAAAGCCGATTTCACGGGCAAGATCAATCTTCTCCTTGACCAGCTCAAATGACTGGAGGCGATTAATCTCCTGCTGAACCACCGGGTCAAAATCCTGGATTCCGAAACTCATTCGGCGAAAGCCGACACTGTAGAGCGCTTCAAGGTGCTCTTTTGAGGTTGACTTGGGATTCGTCTCAAAGCTGAACATGTAATTGTCCATCTTGTTGACATTCTTGCAGATGCCCTCAATAAGCCTGACAAGATTTTCAGGACTGAAAAAAGTTGGTGTACCGCCACCAATGTGCAACTCCTTGACATTCAGCCTGCCCGGAAAAACATCGGTGTACATCTTCCACTCTTTGAGCAGAGCCTCAAGGTAGGGTGTCTCAAAAGAGTGATCCAGAGTACGGTGAGCGTTACAACCGCAGAAGTAACAGTGGTTCTCACAGTAGGGAATATGAATGTACAGA
>CAIYWF010000007.1 GCA_903929845.1 uncultured Chlorobiaceae bacterium
CGCCGGGAATCACATCTCCTGCAGAGAGTAACACCACATCACCGGGCACAATCTCTTCGATGTGCAACTCTTTCTCCTGCCCGTCACGAAGTACCCGGCACTTGATCTGCACCATTTTCATCAATTGATCAACCGCATTCGCAGCGCCCTTCTCCTGCCACCAGCCCAGCAAGCCACTGACCAGAACAATGAGCAGAATGATGGTAGCATCAGTTTGATCATTCAGAGCAAAGGAGAGAGCCGCAGCAAAGATCAGAAGCAGCGTCACCGGGCTTTTGAATTGCAGCAGAAACAGCATAAGCGAGGAAGTTTTGGAACCTCCCTTCAGGGTGTTCGGGCCGTACTGCTTCAATCTCTCTTGGGCAGTTATTTCCGACAAGCCTTGCGCGTCAGTGCCAAGGCTCAGAAGTGCCTCTTCTGTAGAGAGAGACCAGAAGCTCTTTTCTGTTGGTTGCTGATTGTCTGCTGTCATATTGTCCATCCTTCACAGTCTGCAGTTTCATCCAAAAACATCAGGATTTCATCTTCCTGATGGTCGTTATTGATCAACCCGGATTGCCTCTTGCACTCAGCGGCAAATCCCTTGCGCACCAGTTCCTCGTTATAACCTTTGAATAATACAAAGCACATCATAACACAGTTACAATACAATAAGTTTTCAGTTCATTCAAAAGCCATTATCTCACCCAACTATCATTGCAATCTGCTCAACCCTTGCTACATTCCTTATTTGACCAGAAAGCAAAAGTATTGAATTCATACCCTGATGCGCAACAAAATCTGGACAAGAATCCCCGACCGTAGCAAGGCGCCCCGCAACTGGTGGTATCCTGAGCCCAAAAAGGACGAGCGTCATGCTGATGTGGTCAAGATGCTGCATGAGAGCCATTCAAAAGCGATCAATAAAACCATGCTCTCGCTGCTTGGTGTCGGCTTGTACAGTCTGCTGGCGGTGGTTGGCTCACCCGACAAGTCGCTGATTGCTACCAACAGCTCTATTCAAACACCACTGGTCGGAACCTCAATCTCTTTTCAGGGTTTTCTGATAGTCTCGCCCTTTCTCCTTGTCATCCTGACCGTCTATCTTCACATCCTGTATGGCAAATGGCTGCGGCTTGAAACAAAGCGCGAGGATCTGAACAAAGAGCCAGCGAACGCCGGTGAGCCAACCATTGAGAGTGTTCCAGCCATTTTCAGTTTCAGCGACCGTCTGCCCCGATTTGTCACCACCTTTATCTTTTACTGGTTTGTGCCTCTGATCTTGTGTGTCATGGCCTCCAAGGCGTTCGCTCTCAAAGAGTTGATTCGCCCTATGTTTTATGTCGCCTCTGTCGTGACACTTGCTCTTCTTTTTTTGCGGATTAATCGTTGTCCCGAAAGGAAACGGTTCTGGCTAAATGCTCCGCGCTGGATACTTCTCGCACTGCTTGTTGCGTTTATGGGTTATTTCCCCTCTGTTTCCGACTCATTCCGCAGGCCACTGAATCTCCAGCGGGAAGATCTTCATGAAGCCTGGCTGCAAGGGCTTGATTTGACCGGCGCTGATATGAGTAATGCCAATCTGAAAGGGGCAAACCTCAGCGGTGCTATTCTTCAAAAAGCACATCTTGATGAAGCCAATTTGCTCGATGCTGATCTCAGAACGGCAAAACTTCAGGGAGCCTCCCTTAACCTGAATTATTCATCAAAGCAATAAAAAAGGGGCGCAAAAGATATCACAATTGCTTATATTATTGGTAGTTAAGATCAATAAACAAAGCCCGATATCGATGGAACCCCTTGAAGCGAATATAGTCATACCAGAG
>CAIYWF010000008.1 GCA_903929845.1 uncultured Chlorobiaceae bacterium
AATAAATATTTCTTTTCTATGAAGTTATGTGAGCGGGAAACATGGAACTCTGTTGAACCGTATCCAATCCCATTTACCAAATTGTTGAGCACTGCCATTTTGCCATTTTCCATGCAAGGAGTAATTTTTGCAAAAATTATATCTCCATCGATGAAAGATGTGTATCCTTTTTTTACTTCACAGTATTTTCTTGTGTTTTGTAAATGATAACGCCCTGAAACCTCTTCAACACATGCCATTGGTAAAAAAGAAACTTTACTTTCTTCACTGAGGTTATGATGTTGCAACTTTGGGTTAATAGCAGAAATTTCTTCGTGTATGGCCCATACCCAGTTTGCAGGGATCGCTTTTTTATTATCCATTAACAAATGATCACTTTTTCACGATTAACCGACTAACAATTCAGGCATTACGGGTTTCTGATCCCATATAAGCCCGTCGAGCGTACGACCGGTTTTCTTTTTGTTGAATCCGCCCCATTGCTTGAAGAAAAAAGGCACGTTTGCTGCAAGGCATTGTTCACGAATCTCCTGCACCCATTCAGGCTTCATCGGTCGTGCATTTCTGCTACTTTCACCACCGACAATAACCCAATCTATCCCTTGCAGGTTCAGCTCCGGCAATGATCCAAGCAGAGGCTCGCAGGATAAAAATTTTACCCGTGCTCCGGTTTCCCGAAGCCTGTCAATTCGCGGTATGGCATGTTGATTTTCCACCGATACGCCCATCCAGACGTTATGAGGCCAGTGCAACCATCCTTCACTGTCGTAATATTTTAAAACATCAGCTCGCTTGGTCAGTACCTGAAAAACGTGATGCGGATTCTGCTGCATCACCTTGAAGACTTGCTGGATATAGTCGAGTGGAATATCCTTGTGAAAAAGGTCTCCCATTGAGTTTACAAAAACGACTCTCGGCTTTTTCCATCTGAATGGCTCCTGAAGCGTTTCGGGATGCAAGGTAAGCTCAAAACCGTTGCTATACTTCTCAACTCCCATTGTTTGCAACCGCTTTGCGAATGCCTCTGCGTAACAGAACCTGCACCCGTCAGAAACCTTGTCGCATCCAGTAACCGGGTTCCAGGTCATTTCCGTCCACTCTATATGAGATTGTGCCATTATTTCAACTCCATGGTAACTTTTGCTGGATTCTTTTGCCAGTGTTCGTAAGCAAGATAAAACGATTTTTTTCTAGCCGGATTGCCAGAACTATCTAATACGGATAAAGAACCGTTTTCTTGCCAATCTCTCAATACATCATTTGCATGTTTTGGCAAATGACTACCGTGAAGGACAAATTCATATACTTCTTTATTGCTTTTCGGCGTATTCATAAGATATTTTGCCAACTCATTTTCAAATTGAAGAGTTCTTGCAGACTTTACTGTACCACAAAATAAATTCCCACTGGGTTCATAATCCCAACCACTGCCTTCACTTTTATCTATTTCCCATTTTGTTTCAAGCATTTTTTCAAATCCATAAATATTGCTTGTAAAAAAGAATAAACAAAAGTATTGCCCCGCATCTCTTTTTATAATAAATGTATCAACAAAATAACGATCGCCTATTGCATTTTTAAAATGTAATTTTAGATTTTCTATAAAATTGAAACCCGTTTTACTTTGTGGCCATTCTTTGTAAGGGACAAGTTCTTCAATAAAATTTATCAAACTTTCTGGAGTTCCATTTGACGCAAACCGAAACATAAATTGCGTTGGAAGAAAAAGCAATATTTCGGCTTTTCCTGTTTTCAATAATGATTTAATATCATTAAATGATATATTTTTATATTGATAAGGGTCAATAAAAATAAAAGCTTTCTCATCAAATTTTAATTTATTAGCTGTTGCTATAACTTGTTTTATTATTTGATTATAATCTTCATTGAAAAATTTTATATTTGAGCTATTTTGATAGTGTTTATTATAAGAAATATGTGTTTTTAATGATTCAATTTTTTCCGTATCTAAATCATTAAATAAGCATTCAAAAGTTGTTTCTTTATCATTATTTGAGGATAAAATTTTCCCAATTTCATCCAATATAACTAAAGGAATCCCTATGCCATCATTTTCGTGTAATCCGGGGCCACAAAATAAATCGTATAAATATATTTTTTTTATGGAAAGCGAATGGGAAAGTATCAGAAAATATTTTTCAAGATATTTTTGCAATAATTGAACCTTTGCCTCTGAATGAGGGAACATATTTTTTTGTGAATCTTTTGGTTTTTTCATCCCATCAGCTCCTCATTTAATTCATCAATAATCGCACTCATCCTCTCTCCGAAAACCTGCCACATTAGTTATTGCCCAACAAACAATTCCGGCATTTCCGGTTTCTGATTCAAGCTCCACTCTTCCATTAAAAGAATAAAAAATCACAATGCTTTATCCGATTTTCTGGAACGGGCAAGTTGACGTTCAAAATCTGCTGTAGTTGGTGCATAATATTGCTGACGTTTAATCAAACCACGAGATTCAAGATCAGCAATGTTATCAATCAATTGTTCCAAATGATTAATCCGTTCTGCCAGCAAAGTAAAATTACTCTTCCGGATTACTTCGGTCACTCTTTCCGGGAGATTAGAAGTAATTTCTGCTGTGTAAGAGGGATGGTATTCCATGGTGTATAATTTAAATCATCAATTTCTCAAAATCGAAACCCAAACGTTTTTTATGTCTTGTGGATCGATTGCGGATTTAAGCTTTATTCCCATTGATCAGTCAAAAAAATTATAACACAGGAAAAAGGTTCGGAAATAATGTCTCAACCGCTCCAACCGGAAAGCGGAGGAATAAGGCACCTTTCGGTGTCTCTGATCCAAGGATCCCATTGCTGGTTAACGAGGAGAGGAGCGTTCTTGCCGTCCTCTCATTGAGACCGCTGACACGGCAGGCATCACCACGAGTGATTTCTCCTTTCAGCAACACCATTTCAAGAATTGAGAAGGCCTCCACTCTCCACCCCTGCTGCTCACCGTAAAAGCGCAATCGTTTTGCAAGGGCATCAAACTCAAACAGACTTTCCATAAAGGTTATCTGATCAAGCGATATCTTCAGGAACCAGACAATGAAGCTATTCAGTGCCCGCAGAGAGAGATTGCCCCTGCCATCAAGATCACCCTGGCGTGGCATATCGGCGTGATCCATCAGCCTCATATACTCCTGCCGACTCTCCAGTCCGCGAGCAAGACCTCGTGATACCGACCAGAGTCCATGAGCGCCGATGCCTGCATGGAGCGCCATGGCATGACTCATGAGACGACTTACCCGTCCGTTACCGTCAAGAAAGGGGTGGATATAATTGAACCGGTGATGCGCTGCAGCCATTGCCGCCAAACGCATTCCTTTTCCAAGTTTCTCAAACGCATACCGCTTTTCGAAATAATCCATAAATGCCGCAACGGTACTGCTCTCAGGCGGGAGGTGGCGGCCTACAGCAACATCATGTTCCGGTTGATTTCTGAAAGTGCCTGGAATAATTGGAATTTGCACCTCTTTTTTTTGCAGATAACACATCGCTTCAGGAAGATCCCTGTAAAACTCCCTATGCAGCCAGGAGATAAACCGGCATGAAGCAGCATCATCAAGTGTTCCGGCAGCGTAGAGTGCATCTATGTTCTGCTGCACACGAATATGGGCCACCGCCTCTCTCTGGAGATCTCTCCGCTCTCCGTTGCTTTCAAAAAGGTTCTGCAGCGCTCGCTCAATATCGCGAGGCATGGTGTTGTGCCCCTCAATAAGGTTGGAGTAGTAGCAGTTCATCACCCGTACAAGATCGGCCAGACTGGCCGCAGTTTTAGGGTGAAGCCGGTTTCCGAGGCGTTCAGCAGCGGTTGAGAGAGCGGCAATAAGATCAACAATCTCTGGCTCTAACGATTCCGGCAGGCAAGGCTCAAGACATGGGGGTGTTTCAGTGATCATTTTATTGCCGGTTATGTGATGGCGCTTTCTCTTTGATAATAAGATTTTATAAGAAATAATCCATAAAAATTGCCGATCTTTTTGCCGATCTTTGTTGCGTGAGCACGAATGAGTTGCCTTGAACGGAAGGTGGCGGATAAAGATATTGCTACGCTTCAGGAATTAAGAGGACTATGAAGGTGGTCAGTACTATCTTTCTATCAC
>CAIYWF010000009.1 GCA_903929845.1 uncultured Chlorobiaceae bacterium
ACCGAGCTTTCTTCCGGGCTTGCCAACCGTGTTGACCACTTCACGCAGAATTTCCGCATCGGTTATGTTCTCTGCAGAACCCTGCCCTTTCAGGCGAGCATAGTCTTTCTTGAATTCGGCAATTTCGGAAGAGAAGATTTTTTTGAACTCATCGTTGACCTGGTCTGAGTTCTCAAGTGCGTCACTGTCGATAAGCAGCGTGGGTGAACGGTGTTTTGGCCTTCTGGTATCAGGATCGTAGTTTGAAAACATGGGGTAATGGCCATCAACTACTCTCGTCACCTGGCCTTCGCTGTCGCGCTCTTCATACCCGGCTACAAACTTGTACACCTCCTTTGAAACGGATGTGTTGTTGCAGACAACAATGAAAACTGGCGGTGTGCTGAAAAGCCCGCTTCGCTCTTCATCGTTGGTTCGACGGCCTTCGTCATACTCCCTGTAGTGGTTATAAAACTGGTCAAGCGCGCCTTTAACCAACCGAGGCAAATCCGGTGGTGCTTCCAGCATATCTGATCCCTCTTTTTTTGCATCAGACCTGGAACGTTTACGCCCTTTTTTTGGCAAACCATCCCTTACGTGCTCATAGAGATTGCGCAAAACTGGCATGTCAAGTTCCTGGGTGTTGTCGGTTTCAGGAATAAAGGGAATCTTTACCAATCCAGATTCTATGGCTTCGATAAGGCCAAAGTCACTCACTACCCAAGGGAAAAGTTTGTATGGAAGGTATCCAGAACCTTTCAGATAGTAAGGCGTTGCCGAAAGATCGTACACTTGCTGAAGTTTGTAGCGTTTTGCAATTTCAGTAATCCCGGTGAACCAGACGGCAGCTTTGGCATTTTCATCAGATTCTTCGTTGTCCTCTGTTTTGCCTTTCGATTTTGGCAGATAGCAGTGATGAGCTTCGTCATTCATAACCAGCAGCCGACTGCCTGCCTTGAAGCGGCCAAGCAGCCTTTTGAGGAGCACATTGAAATCCTCTTTTGCCTCCTGTTTCTTGCCTGAAGCATCGAGCTTGCCGTCCAAGGGACTTTTCTTGTTTCCCTGAAGGGTTTTTGGCTCTAAGGCGTGATAGTTCGTCATAATAAGCCGGGCGTTCAGCCCCGCAAGCCGATGCTCAAGCGCTTGCGGTACAAGGTCACGTGCGGCATAATAATCGACACGATCATGCTTGTTGGTTGAGCGTTTATCGACAAACAAAACACCAAGACGATCCCGAATGGTAATACCGGGAGTTACGATCAGGAAATAATCGGCAAAGCGGGTATCCTGACGGTATTCCTGACGGTTAAAGAAGTGATAGAGCATCAGCATACCCATCACCACCGTTTTACCGCTGCCGGTCGCCATTTTAAAGGCAACCCTTGGTAACTGTTGCTCTTTATTGGTGCTGACTGCACGTTGTGCATCAGTTAATTTGGAAACAATGAAGTGGCCGGTATTGGTTTTTTCGCCAATTTCATTCAACCAAATTGCGGTTTCAACCGCTTCTCTCTGGGCAAAAAAGAGTTTTCGGACTGCATGACGTTCAGGATTCATGAACCAGAACGAGAGCAGTTCCTTTGTGACTCTTGTCGTTCCGGGATAGAGGGCTTCACGCCATTTTCCAACTTCGGTGCGGAGAAGATTAACCGGATAATCGCCAAACGCGACAGCGTAATCGTTAATCTCAAAAATTGAACCCTGATCACCCTGTCGGGTTGGAATCGGCTGGATATCAGGAGTGAATATTCTGCGACCAGAACGGATATCGCTGTAGTTCAGCGAACCATCTTCATCAGTGGCATAGTGAAGCAGGGGCTCTTCGTAAGGACTGTTAAGAATGGGGTTTTGGTCACTCATGAAGCTCACTGTAGTGTTGATGGATAAAATAATGCGTAATATAAAGTTACTCGGGTGATAACGCAACGAACAAATGGAATGTCTGAAAAATTCGCAAAAACGGCGTCATAAAGCGATCGCTCACCCGTTCCAGCAAATCTCAACCATTGCTGTAATTGATGGAAAAGATGACAACATTGTCTCCGACACGAATAAATCCTTGAAGTCTAATATTCAGCTTAAGCCAAAAATATGCTACTACTGTCCGGCGTATGACGAAAAAGGATATATTGTCAAAATGATATTGACACCAAACTGAGACAGAAGCGTAACGAACAGGAACAGATAACCGTGGACAAGCAACACTCGCTGATTTTTCTAACCGGGTTCAGTGGATCTGGCAAGTCGACTATAGGGCCGCTCTTGGCGAATTCGCTTGGCTATGAGTTTGTTGACCTTGATCAGACTATTGAAAAGGATGCCGGAAAAACAATTACCCGGATTTTTGCGGAAGATGGAGAAAAGCGCTTCAGAAATCTTGAAGTTCAAACGCTTAACGGACTGGTTTCAAAAAGCAATCTGGTCATCTCTCTTGGCGGAGGAGTATTGGAAAATGACCAATCGTATGCACTCATCCAGAAATCAGGCACCCTTGTCTATTTGAAATCGCCCATAAAAATCCTTGCACGAAGACTCTGTAACAAGACCGACCGACCGTTGTTAAAGGGTGAAAAGGGACGGAAGCTTTCGTATGAGGAGATTGAGGAAAAAATCTCGACCATCCATGCCAAACGCGAACCCCGCTACGAAAGTGCTGACATAACTGTTGAGACCGACATTAAGCGCATTGGCTCTACGGTCGAGGAGCTTACCCGCAAAATAGAACGGTATGTGCGCACAGCATCCGCCACTACCGAAGATCAATAATCATTGAAAAATAAACGTGAGCACAATAATTGTGGGAACACCGGTTATTGCCGGACTGGGTGAATTGTTCAAAACCCATGGACTTTCTAAAAAAACCGTGGTACTGTTCGATGAACACACCCGCAGACTCTTCGGAGACGAGCTTCTGAAGAAGCTTTCTGACGAGGGTTTTCAGTGGACGGAACTGGTTATCCCGGCACGGGAAGCGTCTAAAAGCTTCAGCGTCGCTTACCGCCTCTACGGCAGGATGATTGAGGCCGATGTTGACCGGAGCTGGAACCTGCTTGCGGTGGGAGGCGGCGTTGTGGGTGATCTCGGTGGTTTTATCGCTGCCAGCTATTTCCGGGGCATTCCGGTGATCCAGCTTCCTACCACGCTGCTCGCCATGACTGACAGCTCCATTGGTGGGAAGGTGGCCATCAACCACCCCCTCGGCAAGAATTTGATCGGCTTTTTTCACTCTCCGGAACTGGTGCTGATAGATCCTTCATCCCTTGCTACCCTGCCCAAGCGGGAGATCTATGCCGGAATGGCAGAGGTCGTCAAGTATGGATTTATTGCCGATGAACCATTCTTCACCTTTCTTGATCTCCACTTTGCAGATGTTACGGGGCTGAAGGAGCCATACATCACAAAAGCCGTCAAAAAAAGCGCATTTATTAAAGATGATGTCGTAAAAAAGGATTTCAGGGAGACCGATGGACTTCGCGCAACTCTCAATTTCGGTCACACTTTTGCGCACGGACTGGAAAAGCTTGCGGAGTATCGGCATCTGCGTCACGGCGAGGCGGTTACTATCGGCATGGTCTGCGCCCTCTTTTTGTCGCACAACCTTGGCTACCTCGACCGCGAGTCGCTTGATCGCGGGCTCTCTCTGCTGAGGAAGTTCAGATTTCCAAAGGGAGTGCTGAAACGCAGGTTCCTTGATATCGACAGCGACCTGCTCCTTGAAAGCATGTTTTCTGACAAGAAAAAGCTTGACAAAAAGCTTCGGTTTGTGCTGTTGAAAAACCTTGGCGAAGCTTTTCTGCTTGAAGAAAACATCGAAGATAGGCACGTCCTGAAAGCCATCAGCGATGGCCAGGCCCTTTTCAGCTCGAAAAGTGATCGTTGAGCTTGAAGAGAAAGCGGGTCCCCTTGACTACTGCCAGCTCTTCAACCGCCGGAGAACAGTCAAGCATACTGGCAATATGAGACGCACTGCCGCCGGTCGCAATGACTTTGATATCGTGTTCATTGCATTTCTCTTGCAGCCAGTATCTAATCTTTGTGATGATTCCCTCTATGCTGGAGACACACCCGAGAATAATCCCGTTCCTGATACAGTCAACGGTCGAGTATCCGAGAAGAGTCTCCTGACGATCAAGAGCAACCAGAGGCAGCCTTGCTGTATGTTCATGCAAGGCTTTTGCCATGAGATCAAGTCCCGGCATAATGAGACCGCCAAGATAGTTCCGTCGGGAATCGAGCACATCAACCGTAATGGCGGTACCAATATCGAGCGCAATAACCGCCTTTTGAGGATAGAGACTTTGACACAGTGCACAAAGCGCAATCCGGTCTGCACCAAAGGTATCGGGGGAATCGTAGTGCAGCATGAAGGGAAGGCGCATTGAAGAGCTGACCATCATCACCTGACCGGTCAGATGACGATGAAGATAGTCAAGGATACTCCTCTCCAGCGAAGGCACAACGCTGCATATCACAGCATCACAGAGAGACGGATATTTTATGATAACCGGAGCAAGCAACCCGGAAATACCATCATAACCGGAGATGCTTGACGAAGGCATTTTCTGAATTTGAAGGCACTCGGAACCACTGAACACCACAATTGAAGTGGTTGTATTGCCTATTTCAATTACAAGAAGCAACGTATCGGTAGATGATGGCTCGCCATAAAAACGCATGGTTGTATGTCTTTGAAAAGATACTCAGTGAAGCTTTGCTTCAACACCGGTTCTCCTTGAGAGTTCTTCAATAAAACGCTTATAGCCGGGAAGATTTGTTGTTACAAATAAGGAGTCCTTTACTGGCGATTTTGCTGCAACTATAAATATTTTCGACGGAGGATTATAGGTAATGATCTCCTGATAAATAGCGGTAATATCAGTAAGAACAACTCTTTTTTCATTGCCTTTTCGGTCCATATAGAGCAACTTGTCGCCGGAAATTTTAACGGAATCACCATCCTGACCATGCTCTCCTGCAAAACGTGTGTTATAGAACATGGGGGCGCCAAGCGAAACCGTAGTAAACAAGACAATTACACTCGTTTTCCAAAAGCAGCCAAGATCCACGCCATAACTAAAGTTTCCATAGCGGAAAAAAATTGCCCACACCAAGGCGAGAAAGAGCATGCTCAGAAACCATGTTGCAAGGTAATAGTAGTCAAGCCAAAAGGCTGGATAGGTCATGGTATAATGAAAAACCTCTGGCATATCAGTATGGATTGTTTGCGAAAAGATGAGCAAGATAACGGAAATCTGGCTTTAAATATAATTTCTTCCAAAAAAAAGGCCCGCAGATGCGAGCCTTCTCTTTTTTGAAACCTGATGAAGGTTAGTGCTCAAACAACATTTCTGAGTAGGTCGGAAGCTGCCAGCGACTGCGGTCAACGACCTGTTCGAGGCTGTCGGCGATGACTCGAACCTCAGTCATCAACGGAAGCAGTTCATTGGCACAGTAATCGGCCTTGTCGAACTCGGTTGAAAGCGTCTCGATTTTTTCAACAGCTTCGTCAAGCTCGGCTGTCATGTCAATCAACGTCGAGAGATTTTCAGCCAGCGATTTCAGATTACCAGCCTGACTCTGAAGCGCCTTGTCGGAAAGGCCGATGGCATCAGCCGCAGACAAAAGATTATTGAAGGAGTTGCCGAGATCACCCTGATATTCAGAGACATCAGGAATCACGAACGTCTTCAACATAAGCTGAAGAGTACGAGCTTCGATATCAATACCTTTGACATAACGTTCGAGACGGATATGCAGCCGGGCATCAATCTCCTGGACACTCAGAACACCATATTTGACAAACATATCCTGAATATCCTTGTTGAGCAGGACTCTGAGTGCCTGGGGGGTATTCTTCAAATTCGGCAGACCTCTTTCTTTTGCGGCCTGTTGAAGCGCGTCAGAATAGTTGTCGCCCTGATATCGGATCGGCTTGGTAGCAGTAATCTGCTCACGAAGAGTTTCAAGAATTGCTGAATCCCTCTCTTTTCCTGCCTTGATTTTTGCGATGATAGCATCAGCTATCTCGTCAACAGCCTCAGCCATAAGGGTGTTCAACACCATATTCGGCACAGATGCCGCCTGGGAAGAGCCAACCGCCCTGAACTCAAACTTGTTGCCAGTGAAGGCAAATGGAGAGGTACGGTTACGGTCGGTATAGTCCTTGTTGACCACAGGAACCTGTGAAAGGCCAAGATTAAGTACCTGTTTTTCAGTTTTCAGGTCAACCTTGCCGCTTTCAATGGCATCAAGCACCTTTTCAAGCAGCTCGCCAAGATAGACAGTTACCACGGCTGGTGGAGCCTCATTGGCACCAAGACGGTGGTCGTTACCCATACTTGCTATTGACATTCTGAGTACATCGGCCCTCTTGTAAATACCTTTGAGTACCGCAACAAGGAAAACAAGGAAGTGAACATTCTTTTCAGGAGTATCACCTGGATCCAGAAGATTGATGCCCGTATTTGTACCTATCGACCAGTTATTGTGCTTGCCTGAACCGTTAATGCCAGCAAAAGGTTTTTCAGCCAGTAACAACGCAAAACCTTTCTTGTCGGCGACTTTTCTCATGACTTCCATGACCAGCAGGTTATGGTCGACGGCGATATTGGCCTCTTCAAAAATCGGGGCAATTTCAAACTGGTGAGGAGCAACCTCATTATGACGGGTTTTGGCGGGGATACCAAGCAGGTAAAGTTCATGTTCGACATCCTGCATAAATTCGAGCACACGATCTGGAATGGAACCAAAGTAGTGATCCTCAAGCTGCTGACCTTTCGGCGGAAGAGCGCCAAGAAGAGTACGGCCACACATCACAAGATCCGGACGTTCGGAATAGAATTTCTTGTCAATAAGGAAATATTCCTGTTCACAACCAGCAAAGGTTTTGACGCGAGAGACACCAGTAACACCAAGCACTTCAAGCAGACGTATGGCAGACTTGCTGACCGCGTCCATGGAACGCAACAACGGGGTTTTAGCATCAAGCGCTTCGCCATGATACGAGATGAAAACGGTTGGAATACAAAGGGTAAGATCTTTTCCTCCCTTCATAAGAAATGCCGGGCTGGAGGGATCCCATGCGGTATAGCCGCGAGCCTCAAAAGTGGTACGCATACCGCCGGACGGAAAACTTGAAGCATCAGGCTCACCCTGAATCAGTTGTTCGCCTGAAAAACGCTCAATCGGAGTACCATCGCGATCAATCGACAAAAATGCATCGTGCTTCTCTGCAGTGGAACCGGTCATCGGCTGAAACCAGTGGGTGTAGTGGGTCGCACCGTTTTCCATGGCCCACTCTTTCATACCATGAGCGACAACACCTGCAATTGCAGCAGTTATTTTTTTCCCCGCTTTGATCGTATCCTGCAATGCAGTGAACTCCTCTTTGGGCAGTTTTGCACGCATGGCCTTATGATCAAAGGTCATCGAACCAAAATAGGTTGAAACCGGAATTTTACTATCGCTGTTCAAAATATCCTCCTTGTTGATTTGCATGATATGAGCCCCCTGGCTTATGAAAAAAAATTGTACCTTTTTGTTATTTTTTTGATCTCTTTTCATCAAACGTTGTCAGCACCTGACGATCCTGAAGGTTTTTACGAACAATTTCCGCGCAGATTTTTTTATTTTTCTTCAACTGGGAAAGAACAAAGCTGGTGTTGGTTCCAAGAACACCCGGCCAACTCTGTATTCTTGAAAGAAACTGTTCGAGCGATGCGGTATTGTGGGTCATGACCTTTAAAATATGCGACCCTTCACCGGTTACTGAAAAGCACTCCATAATCTCGTCCTCTTTCAGCACGTGCTCCATAAACGACTTGTAGTGCCGTGACGAATCGATTCTGACCCGTACAAAAGCATGAATATCAAAACCAAGCTGCCGTTCATCAACCTCCATGGTAAACCCTTTGATGATACCGTTTTTCTGCAGCTTGTCCAGCCGCTCGCTGACGGACGGTATTGAAAGGCCAACCACTTCAGCAAGCTCGCTCAATCGAACTCTGCCGTTTTCTCCAAGAGACTCAATAATTTTAAGGTCGATCAGATCAAGATGGCCAGACATAATACAATTTTGATTTATTTCAAATTAAACAGAAATTACAAAATAGTAAGAAAAAAACAATCGTTTTCTTTAGGATTCGCAACTTTTTCGGCAAATTTCTTAAATAATTTAGGGCGCAATCCGCTTTTCTGTATTACATTATGTTACTGATTATTCTGAATGCAGTTGCAGATTGTTTTCGTTTGAATGTTATAAGGAATACAACGATAATGTATGATCTTACAAATAATAAATATTTCAATATCTTGTGCTCGGATTTGAGTAGAGAAGTGGAATCATGCACGCAAACGATCTTTTCTGCACAGCAGCTTTCTTCTTTAAAAGAGAAAATCAAAGAATTATATATCAAAAACTTAAGGCGACCGGACTTTTAATAACATTATGAAAATAGCAATTTTCGGCGCTGGAGTTGCAGGCCTGAGCGCAGCAGTGGAACTGGTCGACCGGGGACACTCGGTAGAGATATATGAAAAACGCAAAATACTTGGCGGCAAGGTTTCCGTCTGGAAAGACAGTGATGGCGACTCTATTGAATCGGGACTGCATATCGTTTTCGGAGGCTATGAACAGCTCCAGAACTATATGAAACGGGTAGGTGCAGAAAATAACTATCAATGGAAAGAGCACGCGCTTATCTACGCCGAAGAGAACGGCACACAATCTATTTTCAGAAAAGCCAACCTTCCCAGTCCCTGGGCAGAGGTGGTTGGAGGTATGCGCACCGATTTGCTCACATTCTGGGACAAAATTTCTCTAGTCAAAGGGCTCTACCCCGCTATTACCGGCAATGAAGCCTATTTCCGCAGTCAGGATTCTATGACCTATTCGGAATGGCATCGCCGCAAAGGAGCTTCGGAGCATTCATTGCAGAGGCTATGGAGGGCCATTGCACTTGCCATGAATTTCATTGAACCAAACGTCATCAGCGCCCGGCCAATGATCACCATTTTTAACTATTTCGGACTAAATTACACTGCGACAAAATTTGCTTTTTTCCGCAAAAACCCTGGCGATTCGATGATTGAGCCGATGCGGCAGTATATACAGAGCAAGGGGGGGCGTATTTTTGTTGATGCGAAACTGAACCGGTTTGAGCTGAACAGTGATGACTCCATCAAAGAGGCTGTACTTCAGGATGGTCATAAAATCGAGGCCGATGCCTATATTTCAGCACTGCCCGTTCACAACATCAAAAAAATTCTGCCCGTTCAGTGGCTGACTCACAAGTATTTCCGCAACCTGCATGAATTTGTCGGCAGTCCGGTCGCAAACTGCCAACTCTGGTTTGACCGGAAAATTACCGATACCAACAATCTCATGTTTTCACAGGGCACTATATTTGCGACCTTTGCCGATGTCTCCATCACCTGTTCAGAGGATTTCCAGAAGGGTATGGGCTCTGCAACTGGAGGAAGTGTCATGAGTCTGGTGCTTGCTCCGGCACACCAGCTTATGGATATGCCCAATGAAGTCATAACTGAGCTGGTCCTGAAAAACATTCATAATCGTTTCCCGAAATCCCGAGACGCCAAACTGCTGAAATCAACCATTGTCAAAATTCCCCAGTCTGTCTACAAAGCGGTGCCGGATGTCGACAAATTCCGCCCTGACCAGATCAGTCCGATCAAAAACTTTTTTCTCGCTGGAGATTATACCGATCAGCACTATCTGGCCTCCATGGAAGGGGCTGCACTGAGTGGCAAGCTTGCTGCTGAAAAGCTTCTCATCAGATTCGGAAATTAATAGTCTGGTATGAATAGAGGTAGTCGGCTGCTCATCATTTTAAGCAAAAATCCTGAAGCGGGAATGGTTAAAACTCGTCTGGCGAAGACCATCGGCGACGAAAAAGCTCTTGAAATCTACGAAATTCTCCGGCAACATACCGCCCGGACTGCTGAGAAAGTTCATGCAAAACGGTTGGTGTTCTACTCGCGCTTTATACCCTCTTTCGATCTCTTTCTCCCCGGAAATTTCAGCGCCAGGCTACAGGATGGTGATGATCTTGGCGAGCGAATGCTGCACGCCATCAAATGCGGATTCGAAAGCGGCTTTCACCATGTCATACTTATTGGAACAGACTGTTACGAACTGAGCCCTGCAATCCTTGAGGATGCTTTTTCCGTCCTTGAGCGAGCTGATGCCGTTATCGGGCCAGCAATAGATGGAGGGTTTTATCTCATCGGCATGAACAGAGTCATGCCGGAACTTTTTCTTGAACGGAAGTGGAGCACCTCTGACGTGCTCAGGGAAACCATAGCAATACTCCACCAACTTGACACCTCTTATGAACTTCTTGTGGAGTTGTCGGATATCGACACCTTTGACGACCTGAAAAAAAGCCCCTTATGGACAAGCAAACCATAAGCATTATTATCCCGACCTGTAACGAAGAGAGCATCATCGCGGGTACGATTCAGAGACTTCTTGCCCTGACGGAGCGCTCTGAGGGGGTGGAGATCATTGTCAGTGACGCAAGTACCGACAAAACAGTTGATATTCTTTCCGTCTTTCCGGTAACCGGCTGCAACAGCTCAAGAGGACGTGCAATACAGATGAACAGCGGAGCTTGTTATGCCAATGGTGAAATCCTCTATTTTCTGCACGCCGACACACAACCTCCGGAAACCTTTCTTGATGATATCCGTTCGGCAGTTTCCGCAGGCAAAAAAGCTGGATGCTTCAGAATGGACTTCGATGACGATCATCCTCTCATGAGCCTGTTCGGATGGTTCACACAGTTTCCCCTGATGATCTGTCGAGGCGGAGATCAATCTCTCTTTATCACGAGAGAACTCTTTACCAGTATTGGAGGATTCGACAAAACTCTGCTCATTATGGAAGATTACGATATTATATCCCGGATTGAAAAGGTCATACCGTTTCACATTCTCGAAAAAGAGGTTACCACGTCAGCCCGCAAGTATCACCGCAACGGCATCATCTCTCTCCAGCTCAGCTTCGGAACCATTCATCTTATGTATGCACTTGGATTTACGCAGGAGTCCATTATCCGGTACTACAGGGAAAATATTGTCTGAGAAAAGAGAAAGAAACACTTCGCCAAAAATAGCATCAAGAGGTGACTGGCGTTAGAAAATAAGTTGTTATATTCAAAAAAATATTTTCACTTATTTACCTTTAACCCAATCATAACTATGGCAGCAGAAGAACTCAAAAAACCGGCAGGGGCAGTTGTACCTGTCTCATCGAACAATACAGATACAGGAGTCGGCAATGGAGACATGGCTCATCTGATCGGGAGCATAGGCTCCTTGATTGACTCGACTATTGTGTCGGTACAGGGAATCATCACCACCGTAAGTTCCGTTACCGGGCAACTTATGGAGGGCGTTACCTCTACCATCAATTCTGATCCGGTACAAGGAATAATCAGTTCAGTGGGTTCCGCTACCGGTCAACTGATTGAAGGAGTTACCTCTACCATCACCGTCGAATCGGTACAGGGAGTGATCAATTCGGTGGGTTCCGCTACCGGCCAACTGATTGACGGGGTTACCTCCACTATCAATTCCGAGCCCGTCAGAGAGATGTTCAACAACGTCACCTCTGTTCCAGGACAACTTATTGAGGGAGTCACTTCCACTATTAATTCAGGGCAAGTACAGAATTCTTTTCAGGAACTCGGAAAATTATGGACCGGCCTTCTCGAAAACCTGAATGCCGCCGGGAGCTCAAACCAGGTACAGAATCTTTTCAATAATGTCAGTGCCGGACTTAGCCAGCTTATGAACAATTCCTTCATGCCGGGTATGCCTGGAATGTCAGGAAATCGGGCTAAAAAAGATGTGACCCAGATCCTCTTCACACCTACTGCCACTTCGGTTGAAGTGATCACTCCAAAAGAGGTTTCTTTTGCTCCAACCCCAAAAAGCGCTCCAAAAGAGATTGTTGTTACACCTCCTGTTCAAGAGAATATAAACTGAAGCACACACACCATAAGTCATTCTGAGCGAAGTCAAGAATCCTGAAAAAGAGGTAAACCCTTCGCTCACCGTGACAACTTTAACTTATATTTCTTACCGTCGCCCAGTTCCCGTGTGACCAAATCCCCCTTCACCGCGAACCGTTGAGGCAAGTTCCGCGACCTCCTCAAAATGCACCTGCTCAATCCGGGCTATAACCATCTGCGCAATGCGGTCGCCGTGTGAAACAGTAAACGGTTCTTTCCCATAATTGACAAGAATCACCTTGACCTCTCCCCGGTAATCAGCATCAATCGTTGCCGGAGAGTTCGGCAGTGAAATCATGAAGCGCAACGCAAGCCCGCTTCTCGGACGAAGCTGCGCCTCATAGCCTTCGGGAAGTTCAATGGCAAACCCGGATGGAATGAGAGCCGTGGAAAAGGGTTCAAGTGTCACCGGCGCATCGAGACAGGCAGAAATATCCATACCGGCAGCATGAGCGGTGGCATAAACCGGCAATGTTGCTTGTTTATCAAGACGAACTATCTTTACTTTGAGCATTGGTCAGAACTGCTTTGTTGAAGGTTGAACAGGATTTTTTATCGAACCGTAATATACTCAGAGGACAATTGAAACAATCACCAGAAACCGTCTATGCCCTTGCTTTCGGCGCCCACCCCGATGACGTTGAACTCTCATGCGGAGCCACACTGCTGAAAATAAGAAGCGAAGGGCAAACCGTAGCTGTCTGCGACCTCACAAGAGGAGAAATGGGCACCCTCGGCACCCCTGAAACGAGGAAATCAGAAGCAGAAACTGCAGCACAACTGATGGGCTACGAGAGCCGCATGACCCTCGACCTTGGCGATTCAAAACTTTTTAATAGTGAAGAGAACCTTGCCGAAATCATCAAGGTCATCAGGCAATTCAGGCCACACGTTGTCTTTGCCAACTCACCCGACGAACGACACCCCGATCACATCAAAGGCTCCAGACTCGTGACCGACGCCTGCTACTATGCGGGACTGCAACAATTCAAGACCACCATAAACGGGAACGCCCAAGAGCCATACCGCCCTAAACATCTTCTCTACTACATCCAGTTCAAACACCTCGAACCTGACATCATCGTTGACATCTCCGAGACCTTCGAAGCCTCCAGAAAAGGAGTTCTTGCCTTCAGCACTCAGTTTTATAGAAGCGGGATAACAGAAACACCAACAACCATGATCAACCGTCCCGAGTTTCTCACAGGCCTCGAAGCCCGTGCCCGCTATTTCGGTGAACAAATCGGCGTCCACTATGGGGAAGGCTTCAAGCTTTCCAATATCCTTGGAGTCAAATTGTTTACCGAGACGTTTTAGCATAAGAGGACTAAGTTCATCCGTTCTTCTCACCGGAAAAGTTTGCGGAAGTTTCTTAATCCTCTCACCGTCACTCGCAGCCGACACAACATATAAATGGCACTGCCGTGAGAGGCGAGGTGCGCAGAATTCTGAAAAGCCCAAGATTTGTGCCCAAAGGATCTGGCATCTTCTGTGCGCTGTTCTCACCAATTCTATGCATGCCGTGAGTCATCTCCTGGGCAATGGGGCTGCCAAACAGAGCTGCAGCTTCATTCAGCAGGCTGTCTCTTTTCTTCATTGAGTAGTTATTGATATGTTCGTTGATCTTTGTGATCTGACCATAGACTTCCACGCAAAGGACACTTAATGATGAGTCAAGAGGAAGTCCATAGAGTTCGAGCATCGCCACCACATCCTTGTTGTAAAAGCAGCTCCTGGCATAACGAACGCTCTCTTTTTCTCTCATCTGTAACTGGCTCAACTCAAGCTGAAGGGCTTTGACAAGAGCCGCATTCTTTCTCCTCTTTGCATTGACTATTTTTCTCCTGAACTCGACGTCAAAGCGATGCGGTGACAACGGTGGAAGCTCAATTTCACCCAGCAGGATGTTACGGAAATCGAGACCGTCGGCCTGTTTTACCTGGGCATAGAGCAAACACCAGATAGAGGTGCGAGGCGGATCGGAGGTGACGTTTTTACCGTTATAAACGGCTGAAGCATAAGGCACGCTGACACAGATCTTCTTTTCGTCTCGTGTAACCATGCACAACATATTTGGTGCGGGATGCTGCAATCCGCTAACCCGCAACTGCCTGCCGAAACGGCCTTGAGCCGTACTCCATATTCTGTCGGAATGACCGTAGCGGAATTCATAAGTGAAGAGTCCGAACAGTTCCGGGCTTTCAGGATGGAGTCCGGGAGGTGTTGGCAACAAATAAAAGTGCCTCTCCTTGTCGATGGATTTTTCAAGCTTCTGCATGGCGCCCAGCCCGGAATGTTCGTGCCCGGAAGAGGAGGTTACTGTCCTGACATATTCGGGATCAATGGAAAGAGGTGACTCATCCGGAATATTCATAAGCTCCGGATTGTTATTGCTCAACAGTTGATCCGGCGCGTACGCGAGTACCCGACAGAAAATATCGTCGTGGTCATCATCAGGGAGCTTGTCAAATTCCAGCCAGAGGAAACGCTGACGCGCTTCGGTTGCAGAGTAGGGAACATTCCTGACGTAGGGCGACAAGGCTATACCTGCTCCGACAAGCTTGGGAACCTGCGTCGGATTAATTGTTGTCGGGAGCAACAGAGGATCAGTTTCGAACTTGCCATCGGAGAGCGGTGTGTTGCCGTCTGCATCAGCCCGAAGCTGCGGCTGGAGTGTGTACTGCACTTCCGCCTCATCCGGCAGCGCAGTACCAGCGGGATGCATGTCAATGACATCAATGAAAATAATGCGTGTATAGTCGCGGTGAACTTTTCCATCCTCGCCTTGCTGGATTGCCTGGAACGAAGCGATCCTGCGCATTTCAAGATCACCGATCGTCTCATAAGTTTTTTTCTCTATTGCCAAAGGATCTCTTCCCCAACGGCGGCGGCGCTGCACAATGACACTGCTTGTCTCCAGTCCGTCCCACGTCCAGTCACGGTCGATATAGAGATTGGTGCAAACCAGCCAGTGCCCAGCAAGCTCTTTTTTGTTTGCGAAGGTGAGGCTGCTGTTGTCGGGAGCCATGGTATGGCGAACCATATTGCTGCACCAGAACTGCACGCGCTCACCGTTCTTCGCGAGAAGTGTCGTCTCTTTGCACTCTATATCAAGTTGCTTTGCAAGCCTCTGCACAATATCCGGCAGACCGTCGTTTGTACCCTGCAATGTTTTGAAGACAATGGGATTGAGTTTTACAGTGACAGGATCCGGCTGCAAATAAATGCCCTGCAGAACCTGCGGATCTGTCGTACCAGCAAAAAGCGCAATCTCGATTTTTGAAGGCTTGAAGAGTTTCAGAACAGTCGTTTTTCCATACCGGCAGTCAAGATTAGAGTTGTCGTTCAGGTTGCCCCAGTAGGAGTCGTCGCCTTCACAGACGGCACGGAGGGTCAGTCGGATGTGTCGCGCAGTCGGCAGAATAATAGTACCTGCAGAGGCTTTGACGGTGTCGTTATGAAGCGGATCGGTGAAGGGCTTAGCTTTCTCGATAAGATTGAGCTTCTTTTCATCCACATATTCAACTGGAATCTCTACTGCATCGGTGAAGGCTGCCGGAAAGGTGCGGTACGTTTTGTAAAGTGTGATATAGTGCTCCTGCCCATCATCGCTGGCAAGATTATCGAGTTGGAGTGTCTCCACTTCAACTTTCAGCTCCACCTTCACAACGTCAGGATCAGGTATACCGAATGCTTCCGCTTTTTTGTTGAGCAGAATATCCTGTGATGCTTTCAGCAACTCCGTGACGGGATCTGCATATTTGCCAGTATAAACAACTGAGGGAAAGCCAAGCAAGGGGCGTGCAATCTGAAGCTTGTCTGCTGCAAAATTGACGTCATCAGTATTAAACCGAATCGCATCACTATTGATGATACGCAGGGTGTTCGGCGCCACATAGCGCTTGAAAGCAATCGTCGCAATATGGCTTGGCAGATTGTTTATGGGTTCAGCAAGATATTCAGGTCCGCCTCCGCTGATATCGCTCATCCGCACACGAAAATCGTAAGTATTGCCATACGCAAGCTCTGTTTTGGTATCCACCGCGTTGTAAGTGTCGCTGATAGTTACAGGCTTGTTCTTGTCCTGTTCGTTGGCATATAACCCGGAGGCGACACGGTCGGGCAGTACCATTGAAGCATTGTTCCAGTTTCCAAAATAGATGGGCAGCCAGTAATTTGTTCCGCCAGCACTGTCAAGTTTTGTCGGATAGACCTGGAAAGGCAACTCTCCTTTGTACGACCCAATCTCAATATCTTCGAGCGACATGCTGCCGTTGCTCTGCACTGCCGTCAAACTTTCCCATACAGCAAGAGCGCCGCCTGAAATTTCGTTTAAACGAACGTCGATATGAAATCCGTTGACGCCAAGCGGCGCATCAAGCCGGTCGGCACCTACCGTTTCATCGATGGCGAGCTGACGAAGATACCAGATAAGGATCTGCTCATCTTCCCAGCCAAGACGAATACCCATCTCTTTCTGGGGATGAAAACCATCCTGTTCCTCCTTCAGCAAATTATGGCTTACAGGCTGATTGGCGTGAACAATAGTTGCAAAACCATCATTGAAGCGTGCCGATTCAATAAAAAGTTCATCGTAAATGCCAGTGGGGGTTGTTCCTGG
>CAIYWF010000010.1 GCA_903929845.1 uncultured Chlorobiaceae bacterium
ACAGCCAGGGTACGCACCCATCGATCAGTCTCTTTCTGCAACAGCGTCTCTTCAGGCTTGACACTCTGCAATACAACGCCGATTTTCCCGATTTCGGTCTTTATGCCGGTTGCGATAACCTGTGCAATACCCTGACCCTGAACCACCATTGTCCCCGAATAGATGAAAGGAAGATCATCGCCACCAGGACTAACCTTTTTTTCCTCCCCGGCATCATCTGATTTTCTGACCGGAACCGATTCCCCTGTCAATAAAGATTCATCAACCGAAAGGTTCAGGCATGAAAGCAGCCGTGCATCCGCAGGAACACGATCACCCTCATTGACAACAAGAATATCATCACGCACCACCTCACGCCCCGCAATACGCCGTTCTTTGCCATCCCTGACAACCTGGGCTCGCGGACTTGAAAGATCCCGCAACGCATCCAGAGCATTCTCCGTTTTTCGCTCCTCGTAGAGGGTCAGACCCATAACAAAGAAGACAAACCCGAGAAGCATCAACGCCTCCTGGATATCGCCAAGCACCAGATAGACCGCTCCACAGGCAACCAGCAACAGAAACATGGGTTCGCGGATAACACCAAACGCTAAAGAAAAAATACCTCGTTGCCCCGCAGCGGGCAGCTCATTGTATCCTTCTGAAAGCAGTCGTTCTGCGGCTTCCGCCTCTGAAAGACCCGAAAATCCTTCAGGTTTAATGGCGTTTTTCATATTCAGTAAAAATCATAGAAGAGAAATCCGGAAAAACTGATCAGGCTGATGAAAATCGGCCGATGAAGAGGGCATCTGCCACCAGGGAAATAATCCAAACTCTCCCCTGCCGGATGAGGCAGCGCACTGCAAGGCAATAACCTGCCCTTCGCCCATGAATGGCTGGAGCAGATGCCAGCAGAACTCCATACCGAAACACTTCTCCTCCTGCACCACTGAGACCTCTCTGTTCCATGGTTCAGCGGAAAGAACCTCAAAACCTTTTGCCCTTATTCTTTGGGCATCAAAACAAAGCGCAACCCAGTGACCCTCAGGAGTCATTTCAAACTCAAGATAGCCGCTACCCAGAGCTCCGGCAATAAACAGTTCCGAAACACTATACTGCCATAATTCGTCAGTAAACCCGGCTGGAGCAGGTGCTTTCAAAGAAAACAGTAACGGATCATTGCTGCGGGTTATCCAGCGAAGAAAAGGTGCTTCAGGAGCTGCCGCCGCATCCTCCAACGAACACAACTGCTCAACCTCCACAAAAACACCCGCAGGAAACTCCCTGTCGAAACCAAAATAATCTGCCAATGGACCCTTCATGAGGATACGAGGAAAAAGAGGTTTCTGAAAAGTATTTTCCTTTTGCGTTGGCGACCACAAAAGTCCGACCCATCCCTGTGAAGACTCCCGATGATCAGCTTCAAACCCTACACCACACGAAGCAAGAAGTTCAGCATCAAACAATCCTACGCACTGCACTTCAAGATCGAGTTCAGCTCCGGCCTGTTCTAAAGCCGCAGCCCTCATCCGTGCAACAAGCCTGAGCACATCCTCAGCCTTTGCCCCTCCTTTGTTATAGATAAAATTGGCATGATACTCACTGACCGTGGCGCCACCTTCCGACTGCCCCTTGAAGCCAAGTTTCTCAAAAATAAGACCACTCGACCGGCCTGCAGCATAGTTGTTCTTGAAGGTTGAACCGCAACTTGGAAAATCGAAATGGTGCTTTTTTGAACGTTCCTCTTCATAACCAAGCATCAAACTCCTGATCTTTTCGGCAGGGCGACTTTCGGGAAAACGCAAGACAACAGCAACCACAATTTCCGGATTATCCATCAATGAAGTACGCTTGTAACCATGAAAAACTTCATCAGGCCTCTTCCATAGCAACCGGCCATCAAACGAAAGCGTCAGAATACCATCCGTAATTTCCGAAACCTCCCCCCCAAAACATCGCGCATTCATTCTTACCGTCGCCCCGATCTGACCCGGAAGACGATAAAGCCACTCCCCCCCTCCCTTGCCAGCAGAAAAAAGCTCTTCAGCAATCAGGGTATTGTCCACACCAGCCTCACAGAAAAGTTCATCATCTGAAAGCCAGAAAAGACGCTGCATCCTTTCCAAAGAAATGACAATACCGGGAAACTCATGATCAGAAAAAAGAATATTGCTCCCACTCCCCATAAGCGCAAGCGGAAAACGGTAAGTACGATTCCAGATCAAAAGATTGGAGAACTCTGAAAGAGAGGCTGGAAAAGCAAGAAAACGGGCAGTACCGCCAATTCCGTAATACGTTCTGGCAGCAAGCGAAACGTCAGATTCACAATAACAGGGTAAAGTAACATCGGACATAAGATTTCCTCTTCTGGTTTGAAAATCTTCTTCATCATGCCAAGATCGCATGGTTTGCATCAGTCGCAAGGGGTATACTGTTTTACCCATGCAACATAACGATTCATCCACTTCTGCATAAATTGTTTGCTTCCAGAACCGATGTTACCATCCTCATCAAACAATCCATCCTTTAGCTGAATAAACGTTTCAGGCTGGCCAAGCGTCGGCACATCCAGAAATGCAAGAATGTTGCGTAAATGCTGTTGCGCCATGGCTGTGCCAGCGGCCCCGGGTGAAACACCTATAATCCCGGCAGGCTTGCCGACCCAGACACTTTCTCCATAGGGACGCGAAGCATGATCAATGGCGTTCTTGAGTACTCCGGGAACTGAGCGGTTGTATTCAGGTGTAAAAAACAAGAGCCCCAAGGCCGTCTTGATTTCGATTTTCAGCCTTTTGACAGATTCAGCCAGGTTTGTATCGTCATCCTGATTGTACAGCGGCAAATCGCCTATCTGCACCTGTCTGAAAGTGAAGTCTGGAGGGCCAAGTTTAACCTGCGCATTGGCTAATTGGCGATTCAATGAATCCTTTCTCAAGCTTCCGACAATAACGGCAATCTCATAATGCTTCATAACGCTCTTATTATTAAAGATTATACTGTCTATACAATATCATCCATAATCCCTTGTCAACTCAGCCAAGACAAACGGAGAGCATGGAAAGCGATCCACCCTCAATCCCCAAAACAGGGAAGCTGACCCTATCGTTTTCTCTTCGTAAACCCAGTATATAAAGCAATGGTAAAAAGTGATCGGGTGTCGGAACAGAAAGCCGGGCATCATCACCCATCATCCTGTAATCGACAAGCTGAATATCCTTGCCTTCGAGTATAAGTCGCTTTGCCTCTTCTTCGAATCGAACCGCCCAGTCGAAGGGCTCCGCCTTCTCGCGTCCCCATGCATAGGTATGCAAATTATGGACAACATTACCACTTCCGATAATCAGGACTCCTTCATCCCGAAGCGGCTGAAGAAGTCGGCCGGTTTCATAATGAAATGCAGCATTCCTGCTCTCATCGATACTAAGCTGTACGACAGGAATATCAGCATCAGGAAAAACATGACAAAGGACAGACCAAGTTCCATGATCCAAACCACGATGCTCATCAAAGCTCACCTCAAGAGGCGTGAGAAGCTTCTGAATCTGCCGTGCAAGTTCCGGACTTCCCGGAGCCGGATAAGTTACCTCGTAGAGTTGTCGGGGAAATCCTCCAAAATCATGAATAGTTTCAGGAAAAGTAACTCCCGTCACCGCACTACCTTGAATATACCAGTGTGCCGAGAGAGCAAGTATGGCTTTCGGGCGCGGTATGCTTTGCCCGAACCGACGCCAGCTTTCAGTATAGATGTTTGTCTGAAGAGAATTCATCGGGCTTCCATGCCCGAAAAAAACAGCAGGCATCAGGATACCCATAATAAATTATATCCCGTGTTTGTCATTATTTGGCTGCGACCTGATCATTTCAACATCAAAAAGTATAGAGATGAGATGGTAATTTAACCATTTTTGACTGAATAACTTTTTAAGACAATAAAACACCTTGTCTGATAGAGTAACTCTTGCATTTGAAGCGGCTCCAGCTTTTGACGCATAAAATCAGGAAGAAATTTTGCGGCTCTCAGTAAAATTTATTACAATATAGGCTACGTATGATTTTACAATCGTTTACACGGACGCAATGCACTTTATCGGCACCACCCAAAAACCCGGTAATAGAGCCTGAATATAAACCACATAACCTAAAAAAATTATGCAACCGTCTGTTAAGGTATGTTCTCTGGTTGTTGCCTTCTTTTGTTCGACTCCGCAACTTGTCAATGCTGCTCCAGAGATTGCAAGTGCAGAGCTTCGAGCAAAGTATAACCTGGTTCAGGGAAAACAGATTTACGAACGGGTATGCGCAGACTGCCATAACAACGGGGTTATGGAAGCTCCTGTATTTTGCGATATTACAGCATGGAAACCCAGAATTGCCAAAGGGATGGAGGTGCTTATACAACATACTATTCAGGGCTTCAATAATATGCCTTCAAAGGGAGGACTGGCAACCCTGACGGTGGCAGAAAGCGCCAACACAGTGGCTTATATGGTAGATCAGTGCCTTACGCATTAATCTTGTTTCAATTTCCCGCAGTAAAACTGCCCGAAATTTAGCCATCAAAGGTTGAAGCCCTTAAATTATGACTAAATTTTTAAGTGAAGTTAAACCTTAATTTAAGGGTTCTTTAAGAAAAGAAGCCGTAGTATTTCATCAATACTTATTGGAGTAAGATGAGTATGATGATTTAACACATTTTTTTCACTCATAAAACGGAACTCTTATCATGCCATCGATCAAAATGCGTGCTTTTTTGATTTCTATTGGAGCATTTGCTCCTCTTCTATTATGTTCGGTACCGCAGGCATCTGCAACACCTGCATTTTCCCGGCAGACTGGACAGTCGTGTGCAGCCTGCCATTTCCAGAGATATCCGTTACTCAATGCCTACGGTCGGTCGTTCAAGGCAAACGGATATACGCAAACAGGCAAACAGGAGACTATTGAAGATAACTCCCTCTCTCTTCCCGTAACACTTAATGCGGCAGTGGTCACCAAACTCAGGTATGTGAAAACCAATGGTTCATCAACAGATGGAACAAACGGAGGCGAGTTTAATATGCCTGATGAAGCGAGCCTTTTTCTTGCCGGGAGGGTTGCAAAAAACATCGGATATCAAGCTGATATAAGTCTGGGCAGAGACAAGGCTCTCTTGGCGGGCTTCAAGATGCCTTTTGTTTTCCCCCAGAATGACTTTATCCTCAGCGCCATTCCGTTTTTCACCGATACTCAAGGGCCAGCTTACGGCTATGAACTCTTGAACACCGGCGCGGTGGAGTTTTCCCGACCCTTTGAAAATGCAGCAGAGACTTCCGCACAACAATATCTTGTTCAAGGAGCGAATGAGGATAACAAGGGCACAACGGGTGTCGCCCTTGTCTTCCATCACAAGTATGGTTATTTAAGCTACACACCATACATTACTAATAATAAAGATGACCTTGCAAACGCAACGCCACACAAATTCATGAGCTATGTAAGGGGCGTTGTTACTCCTGAAAAAGTGGGAAACTTTGAGCTTGCTGCCGGATTCCAGCTCTGGAAAGGCACCTCAGGTATCGACTTTCCAGACACCCCAGAGAACCCAAAAACTCACAAGGCTGATGCATGGGCAGTTGATGGCCAGGCGCAGGGAAAGGTCGGCAACTATCCTCTTGGTGTTTATGTCGCTTATGGCAGTGCCGCGAAAACTGAAGAGGGCGCCACACCCAACGACTTTAATAAAGAGACTGCGGCCAACAAGACTGCCTTTACCATTGCCGCCGATATGGGAGTTGTCCCGTCAAAGCTTGGTCTTGGACTTGCCTACAGAATAGCCAATTCTGGAAGTGGCGGCAGTGATGGTGAAAATGCAGTGACACTTGCCGCGACCTATAATATTGCCAAAAATGTCCTTCTTCAAGTGAACCACAGCTTCTATTCTTATGGTGCCGATTTCATAAGACCAACACCAGACGTAGGAGACCAGAAAACATCGCTTGTGCTGTTCAGTGCATTCTGATTGGGAAACACCTTTGTTTCGATAGTAAAAAAGCCGGTTTAACCTGTTAATGGTTGTCGGCTTTTTTATTGATGTCAATTCTTCCGGGATCGGTAAAAGTACAACACACTTGTTGACAGTTATGCACAGACGCGTCTACTTGTTCATCAGTCTGAAATCGTGAATGTCAAGGTGAATTAATACCGGGCCACCGAGCGGTTTGCCTTTTGGTCCCTTCGGAGTTACACGCCTTATCGAAGGGTACACAAGTCCTGAACTGTTTTGGGCATGCTGCAGAACAACATTGGAGGCAGATGCAAGCGGGCTAATAATATCGGCAGTATAATCGTGCTGAATCAGACGGCCAGTTTCGCGGTCAAACCTGAATCGATGCACTTTGCTGTGGGTAGGAATCTTGTCGGGAAACCGCGCCTCCAGCCAACCCGGTTCGAGTTCCCTCCATTCAATATCCTCACGCATCAACAGTGCTGGCAGGGTAAAATAATTCCAAGAAGCATAATTGGCGAAGTAAGACATATCGAGGTCATCCCAATAGAATAACCTTCTTCCTATTGTAAAATAATCCCGCGCATTTCTGCGCTCAGAAAGAAGCTGACCGTTTTCATTTTCGAGACGAACATCAAGACCGTCAAGAATTCCAGTGATACCCTTGCTGAGACCAATTGGGGTCAATGCGGAAAATGGTCTGTGGATATCCAAAACCATTTTTGCATGGTGGAAAACCGGGCGTCTTTTCAGGGTAAACGCCAGACCGTAAGCGCTTATTTCCGTTTCCAAAGTTTTTGCGTTTTGCCAAATCGTGCGCCCACCGTAAGCGGCAATAGCTTTTTCTGCGGTTTCTGTCAGGCTCATAACGGTATTTGGTTTTATCATGCAATGCCTGACTACTATAACATGAACAACCAATAAATCATTCTCTGTTGAACTGGATAATCCAGTCGCCTTTACAGATTCTATACGTTTTCAATGAACCTTGAATCCTGTTAGTGAGGGGGTACTACGATTCTTTATCGGATATTACAAACACAGAAGCCCGCATGCTGCGGGCTTCTTGGCAGCCAAATCTTTTATAAAATAATTTTGGCTACTTGGCGGAGAGGGAGGGATTCGAACCCTCGATAGCCCTATAAGAACTATGACGGTTTAGCAAACCGTTGCCTTCAGCCGCTCGGCCACCTCTCCTGATGGTCTGGCGGAGGATGAGGGACTCGAACCCCCAAGGGCGTGAGCCCGGCAGTTTTCAAGACTGCTGCCTTACCAATTAGACTAATCCTCCA
>CAIYWF010000011.1 GCA_903929845.1 uncultured Chlorobiaceae bacterium
CACTTTTCTACACATTACCGAAAGGTACGTGATTCGATAAGTTGCTAATATATAATAAGTTAAAAATTCGCATTACACGATTTGGACAATGGCATCTTGTAACCTATTTAATTTATTTAAGTTATAACCGGACAGTAGTGATAAGACATATGGTATCAACGACAAAAAAAACTCCGACTCCTCCGGGCGTGGCGATATGGGTATCGGTAACGCTGCTCTGGGGAACGCTCTTTTACTGGACATCGATTTACATGTTGCATCTTGCCTCGCTCAAGCTTGGAGAAGGTTATTTCTGCCCGTCAAAAAGTGAGCAGTTGCGTGTGTACGGCATTCATGTTCTGGTGTTGATTGTGTTTGCCCTTGTTGCGATGCTTGTACGAGGGATGCTTGATCCGGGCAGCACAAAACAGGTGCAACGTTGGCAAAATATTTCTGAAGGGAAGGGAGAGAAGATCTTTGTCTCTTTCGCAGGAAGTCTTGCAACCAGTTTTTTCTTTACCGCTCTCACCGCGTTGACCTTTCTTGTTAGTTCCGGGTTTTTTGGTTTTATGGTTGCCTTTACACTTCCGGTTGTTTTGCTTGCTGGAGCGTTTAATGTTGCAGCAGGTATCGCTGCATCACTGATTGTCGGCCTGATTTTTTTGATTGCAAAGGTCGGCAGAAAAAAGTCATGAAGAGTGTGGGCAGATGCAGAGGAACAGAAACAAAAAATGCCAGGTCGATGACTGCGCTTTTTTGTTCTTTTTGTGGAGCTAAGGAGACTCGAACTCCTGACCCTTTGCATGCCATGCAAATGCTCTACCAACTGAGCTATAGCCCCATGTTCAGTGCTAATTAAAAGAAAAAAAAGTTGTTTTTCCAACTTGTTTTGTTGTTTCTTTGAGTGAGAAGCTGTTATTAATGAAAAAAGGCTGTTATGTCGTTGTCGTTTGTTGTCAAGGAAGGTTTTTCAAGTATTGGAAGGGCTAAATTACCGGCAGCCATTACCGTTACAATAAGTTTTTTTGCTCTTGTGCTGCTTGGCCTTTTCAGTACTGTTTCTCTGAGTTTTTTTGATGTCATTCAGGAGCTTCGGAGCAGGGTAGAGCTTGAGGCTTTTCTCGGTGAATCGGTCGCTGAATCTCAGGCGATGGATGCTGTACGGCAGATAAAGATGCTCAAAGGAGTGCAGGAAGCCACGTATGTTTCGAAGGATGCGGCCGCACGGATTTTTGCACACGACTTTGGCGAGAATATTGTCACAATTCTCGGTTCCAATCCCCTCCCAAGATCGATTAAGCTGAAGTTTCTCCCTGACTATGCTCATGCTGAAAGCATGGCGCGGATTGTTCCGAAAATACGTGACATTATTCCTGACGTTGATATACGGTATAATCAGGCATTTCTCGGTCAGATTGAGCAGAATGCAAGGTTGTTTACAATACTGACTGGTGGTATTGGTGTGTTGATTTCAGCAGGCACAGTTGTGCTGATTGGCTATACAATACGCCTTGCCATGTATTCAAGGCAGGAAAAGATCAGAACAATGCGTCTGGTTGGTGCAACGGGCTGGTTTATTGGTGCACCCTATATTATCGAAGGGGCGCTTCAGGGCCTGCTTTCCGGCTTGCTCGCTGCAGGGGCAGTCTATTTGATGTTCGATCAATTGCTGTTCATGTATGAACCGGAAGTTTATAAGGTAATGCAACCTTCTGCGCTCATGATTTACCCGTCAATTGTCATACTTGGTCTTCTGCTGGGTATCTTTGGCAGCGCCTTGTCCGTGAGCAAATATCTCAGGGTTGTTTCAAAACGATAGCCTATCTTATTGTTCAAGAGAGTAGAGGAGGCTGATTTCTGAACTCCAGGCGTCGGAGTCAGGTGTTTCAAGGATCAGTGGAATCTCTTCAAAAGCAGTTGTATTCATGATGTACGAGAAGACCTCCAGCCCGATTGTTCCTTTCCCGATACCTGCATGGCGGTCAACCCGGCTGCCCAGTGCTTGCATCGCATCGTTGAGATGCATTCCCCGCAGGTATTGAAGTCCGACAATCCGGTCAAACTGACTGAAGGTGAACTCTGCTGCTTCGGCGGTCTGCAAGTCGTAACCGCTGGCGAAGAGGTGGCAGGTGTCGAGGCATACCCCCACCCTTGTTTTATCTGCAACCTGATCAACCAGTGAGGCGAGTTGTTCAAACCGGTGCCCAAGATTGGTACCCTGTCCGGCCGTGTTTTCAATAACGGCCGTTACCCCTTTTGTTGCATCAAGCGCCATATTTATTGATTCAGCAATAAGCTTCAGGCATTGTTCCTCATCAATCTCCTTCAGATGGCTTCCGGGATGAAAGTTCAGCATAAGCAGTCCGAGCTCTTCTGCTCGCTGCATCTCTTCGATAAAAGCCTCTCGCGCACGCTGGAGCTTGTCGGGGTCGGGACTGCCGAGATTGATGAGATAACTGTCGTGGGGCAGAATGTGTTCAGGCTTAAACCCGCCGTCACTGCAGTTTTTTTTGAACGTGTCAACTGAGGAGGTCGTGAGTTTCGGAGCTCTCCACTGGCGCTGGTTTTTTGTAAAGAGTGCGAATGCTTTTGCGCCGATGGCTGCGGCATGAAGCGGGGCATTTTCGACACCTCCACCAATACTGACATGTGCGCCAACTCGTTTCATAACATCTTTGAAGTTAATCGGTTGTGTTGAAATTTCTTGCCTGTTCAGCAGTGAGATTCAGCGTTTTTCGAATAGTAAAAGCGCTCCTTCTGGATGAAGATGTTGAAAGCATTTCGCCCAGCAGCCCGGTAGAAAAAAGCTGCACGCCAAGAATAAGCAGCAGAATGCCGAGAAAAAGTATCGGGCGGTTGCTCACCGGTTTATGGAGTAGAATTTTCTCGAGGGTGACATAGAGGCTGATGAGAAAGCCGAAAAGAAAGCTTGTGAGGCCAGCCATTCCAAAAAAGTGCATCGGGCGGCGAACATAGCGCGTGATGAAGAGCACCGAAAGAAAATCAAAAAGCCCTGAAAAAAACCTTGATGAACCATATTTGGTGCTGCCGAATTTTCTCGGATGGTGTGTAACCGGTTGTTCGGCAATCCTGAAACCCATCCAGTGAACGAGTACCGGAATATAGCGGTGCATGTCGCCATGCAGCTCCAGCCGTCGGGTCACCTCTTTTCGGTACACCTTCAGGCCGCAGTTGAAATCGTGAAGAGTGATGCCGGTAAAAAGACGGGTCACTCCATTAAAAAGCTTCGAAGGAATGGTTTTGGAGAGCGGATCCTTGCGCTGCTGCTTCCATCCACTGACCAGATCATACCCTTCTTGCAGCTTTTTGATCATCTCCTTCATGGCAAAGGGGTCGTCTTGCATGTCGGCATCGATGGTGCAGACGTAGTCACCGGTGGCGGCCATGAACCCTGCCGAGAGTGCAGCGGTTTTTCCAAAGTTTTTCTGAAACGAGATGAGGCGAAGCTCGGGTCTTGAGGGAATCATGCGGCTTATCAGGGTACGCGAATCGTCTGTAGAGCCATCGTCAACCATGATAATTTCAAACGCAAACGGCTCCTGAAAGAGGGCGTGCAACTCCTTTTCGCCCATGGCGGCAGAAAGTTGCTCAAGCAGCTCAGGAAGCGATTCCCGTTCATTGAAGAGCGGAACGACGATTGAGAGATGACAGTTGATCGTTGACAATGGACAAGAAAGATAATGAGCTAAAGGAAACAGAGAGAGGAAAGGTAAGGAGTAGAGGGGGCAAAGCCAAACTATACACCTCTTCTGGAGGGATCCCAGAAGTATTTGTGAAGCTGCAGTTGCATTCTTGCCCGGAGGCGGTCACGGAGCATCCATTCGGCAAGTTCGGCAGGATCAAGTTTACCGAATTTCACTCCCATCATGACGGTGAACGATTCGGCCAGTCGATGTTCATGCAGAAGCGACGTTGCCCACTCATAATCCTCTTTTCCTGCGATTACGATTTTGAATTCAAAAGTATGGCAGTACGGTGGCTCTGCTGCAAACGCAAGCCGGATATTGTCAGGGTTGTTATGCTGTGCCACTCCTGATGAAGGACCCTTGATATCAATAATTTTATGAACGCGTTTATCAACCTTTTCGACAGAGATAAATCCGCCTGTTTCAAGCAGTACTTTCTGATTGAGATCGCAGAGTTGTGCCATCAGCGGGTAGACTGCGGGCTGAAGAAGAGGCTCGCCTCCGGTGATTTCGACAAAGGGAGCCTGAAAGGTAAGCGCCTTCTGAATAACCTCCTCTCTCTCAAGCTCGGCTCCCTTCTCTTCGGCATAGCCGGTGTCGCAACCCGCACAGCCGTGGCCGCACCCCGCAAGCCGTATAAAGGCGCAGGGCCAGCCAGCAAAGGAGCCCTCTCCCTGAATGGAGTGAAAAATTTCGCTGATCTTGAGAGTGCTGGCGCTCATGATCTCTGCAGGGTCAGGAGTTTTTCAAGGGCATCAGGATAAAGCGCATGTTCGCATGCCAGCACCCTTGCGGCAAGTGTCTCCGGAGTATCATAGGGCAAGACCGGCACGGTTCGCTGAAGCAGAATCTTTCCCTTGTCATACTCCTCATTGACAAAATGCACCGTCGCTCCCGTTTCGGTTTCACTCGCTTCAAGCACAGCGGTATGAACATGAATTCCATACATCCCCTCACCACCGAATTTCGGCAGAAGAGCAGGATGGATGTTGAGCATCCTTTCCGGAAATGCAGCGACAACCGCATCCGGCACCTTGCGCATATAGCCCGCCAGAAGAATAATATCGATCTTATGCTCTTTCAGGCGTTCAACCATCGCCGTGGCAAACTCCTCGAAAGAGCTAAACTGTTTCTCAGTGATATGGAGCGTTGTTATGCCGTTTTGCTGCGCAAATTCCATAGCTCCGCACCGGGCACGGTTCGACAGGCAGAGGACGATTTTTGCCGGTAGCGTCTTGTTCCTGATCGCCTGAAACAGCGCCTTGAAAGTGCTGCCGTTGCCGGAGCAGAAGACTGCGATGCGGGTTGTGTGGGTAGTCATTATGGTTATGGTCTTATTGATTTATTTTATTATAACTTCAATCCATTTCCAAGCTTTTCTGTTTTTCGGGAGTTTCTCTTCGGGTGTTCTCTCGTTTATGCTGTCTTGTTCCACGTCGGTCTTATTTTTTGTGGAATTATCCGTACCTTTTCCTTAAGATTTATTCTTATGATAATTTTTATTAATAGCGAGCATGGACAAGGTGTCAAATCTTGACGCTGCAATTGCATAAGAAGAATCTGACCGGGAGTCGCAAGATTGTGTATCAAAGAAAAAGCTAATGCGTTCTATCAATAGTGAGCGGACTGATGTTCAATTAATATATCGCCGCCATTACAGCGAAGGAGGGTTTATATGTCCGATGCACTTTTAAGTTCAATATTATCTGCAGTTATTGCTGGTGTGTTCACTTTGGTTGCAAAGCGAATGGAAACCAGCCACGCACATGATGATGCAAAGGCTATAGCTTCGCCAACGCCAGCAATAACAGCAACAAGTCCAGCGATAAAGCCATTCGCAGGTGCAATCAACTACGGCTCAGCCATAAAACATATCGGTATTCTGCAGTTTCTGCTCAATATTGTTGGTTTTCTTGTTGGCATCATTGTGGGTGCAACGGGAGCAGGTACGGAAACGCTTATTTTGATGGCGTTGTTTATTGGGACAATTGTGCTCATTGCCGGGTTCTTCTGGTCGGCGTTATCAGTCGAAAAGTCCATGATATGGAAGTATCTGGTTGTTGTGGCTCTTGGTGTCGCCATTACTACCTTGATCATTAACTCTATTATTCTGCAAATACCGCTCTCACTTGCAAGTCTTGCCGTTGCACTTGTGCAAAACTTTTCATGTATGGGTATCGGTGGATTTATTGCCAGGGCTATAAAAAAATAATGCAGTTGCGAGTTCAGCCTCAATTTCAACCATAATCGGGTTTCCGGAAATCATGGACGGTCGGATCATGATATTGATTTGTTTACCATGAACTACAAAACTCAATCGAATTGGCGGGAGATCCAACGCTTTCTTCCCAAAGAATTTCAGCTTGAGCTGGATAATGAACCTTCAGAAGAGAGGTGGCAGTGGGGAGGACACAAGATTCACCTTGACTGCTTTCGTAATCCTCGGTCAGAGGCGAAAGTGATCCTGTTTCATGGAGTCGGCACCAACGGGCGGCAAATGTCGACCATCCTGGGCAGTCCCTTGTTCAAGTGCGGCTTTGAAACCATTGCTATTGACATGCCCGAGTATGGCATGACCCGGGTTGCATTCGGTGAGCTGGTGACCTACGACGATTGGGTTCAGGCAGGCAGTGATCTTATTGATGCTGAACTTGACAAAGATGGCAGGCCAATTGTGCTGTACGGTCTCAGTGCAGGCGGTATGCTTGCCTGGCACGTAGCCGCGCTCAACAAAAAAGTCAAAGGCATCGTGGGTATGACCTTTCTCGATCAACAAGAACAACAGGTCCGCGATGAAACTGCGTTGAATTTCCTCATGAGTCGTATCGGGGTGCCATTGACCCATCTGGCAGCAAAAACGCCGCTGGCAGCTCTTCGTATGCCGATGAGCCTAGCGAGCAAAATGTCGGCGCTGGTCAACAATAAAGCAGCGCTCAAGGCTTGTTTGAGAGACAAAACGTCGGCGGGCAAATGGGTCACCATGAAGTTTCTCAGCTCACTCACCACGTATAAACCTGTGGTTGAACCCGAAGCATTTGATATCTGTCCGATTTTACTGACCCAACCCGAAAAAGATAGCTGGACACCCTTGCATCTCAGCGAGCTTTTCCTCAAGCGTGTCAATCGTGTGCCGAAAAAGGTGGTGATGCTTGAACATGCTGGCCACTATCCAATCGAACAACCTGGACTGACACAGATGTGCGATGCGGTGGTAGACTTTATCCATTCCTGCCGTCTTGCCTGATCGCACCCCGATATAACCCCAACAGACCGAAGAAGCTCCGGTAACGTTTGATATCGCAGGGGTTTTTTCTTAAATTCCGCCTTACCAAAGAGCACGGAAACGAATCAATAAATTAACTTTCTGCATAATGTCTGATCCTGTCATCAAGCGGGTGCTGGTCTCTGTATCTGATAAAACCGGTATTGTGGATTTCTGCCGGGAACTCTCCCTTCTCGGTGTCGAAATTTTTTCAACTGGGGGAACCTTGAAGTCGCTGCAGGATGCTGGCGTTAGCGCAGCCTCAATTTCAACCATCACCGGATTTCCGGAAATCATGGACGGCCGGGTTAAGACGCTGCACCCGAAAATACACGGGGGACTGCTTGCCGTCAGGGAGAATGCCGACCATATCAAGCAGACGGTCGAAAACGGTATCAGCTTTATTGATATGGTTGTGGTGAACCTCTATCCGTTCGAGGCAACCGTGGCTAAACCGGATGTAACGTTTGAAGATGCTATAGAAAATATTGATATCGGAGGCCCTTCGATGCTTCGGAGTGCGGCCAAGAATAACGAGTCGGTAACGGTTGTCACCGACAGTGCCGATTATGCGCTGGTGCTTCAGGAGATGAGGGAGAATAACGGTGCTACCAGGAGAACAACCCGTCTCTCGCTTGCCTTGAAGGTGTTTGAACTCACCTCCCGTTATGATCGTGCTATTGCCTCTTATCTGGCCGGGGCTGTCGGGCAGAAGAATGCTACGGTATCCATGACAGTCAGCCTTGAACGTGAGTTCGATATGCGTTACGGTGAGAACCCGCATCAAAGTGCAGGGCTCTACCGCCTGACCGATGAGAACGGAACCCGCTCATTTGAAGACTTTTTTGAGAAACTGCATGGCAAGGAACTCTCCTACAACAACATGCTCGACATTGCCGCAGCCGTCTCCCTGATCGAGGAGTTCCGCAATGAAGAGCCGACAGTCGTTATTATCAAACATACTAACCCGTGTGGTGTAGCGCAGGCCTCGACGCTTGCTGAAGCCTATCGCAGGGCCTTTTCAACCGATACACAGGCTCCTTTTGGGGGCATTATCGCCTTTAACCGTCCTCTTGATATGGAAGCTGCCAAGGCGGTCAATGAAATCTTTACTGAAATTCTCATTGCTCCAGCTTTTGAAGAGGGCGTTCTTGAAATGCTGATGAAGAAAAAAGATCGCAGGCTTGTGCGGCAGACCAATGTCATGCCAAAAAGTGGCTGGGAGTTCAAGTCAACACCATTCGGAATGCTCGTTCAGGAACGTGACAGCAAAATTGTTGCAAAAGAGGATCTCACCGTTGTCACCAAACGGCAGCCGACCGAAGAGGAGATTGCAGACATGATGTTTGCCTGGAAGATCTGCAAGCATATCAAGTCGAACACCATTCTTTATGTCAAAAACCGCCAGACCTTCGGTGTCGGCGCTGGTCAGATGTCGCGTGTTGACTCCTCCAAAATTGCGCGATGGAAGGCCTCAGAAGTCGGGCTTGACCTGCATGGGTCAGTGGTGGCCTCTGATGCCTTTTTCCCCTTTGCCGATGGTCTTCTGGCCGCTGCTGAAGCTGGAGTCACGGCAGTCATTCAGCCCGGAGGTTCCATCAGGGATAACGAAGTGATTGAGGCAGCAGATGCAAATAACCTCGCTATGGTCTTTACTGGTATGCGCCACTTCAAACATTGAGAGAGGGTTTATGGAACAGAGAAAACTTGGAACACAGGGACTGACCGTATCGGCACAGGGTTTGGGCTGCATGGGGATGTCCGATTTTTACGGCAAGCGGGACGAGGCGGAATCAATAGCCACCATTCACCGTGCGCTGGATCTGGGAGTGAACTTTCTTGACACTTCAGATATGTACGGACCGTTTACCAATGAGGAGCTTGTCGGCAAGGCAATCAAGGGTCGTCGCAACCAGGTCATTGTCGCCACGAAGTTTGGGATCATGCGCAGCAGCCCATCGGTCGATGGCGGCTGGGCGCCCGTCACTGGTATCTGCGGGAAGCCGGAGTATGTACGTTCCTCCTGTGACAGCTCATTAAAACGGCTGGGAGTTGACCACATTGACCTCTATTATCAGCATCGTGTGGATGCTGCAGTGCCGATTGAAGAGACGGTTGGGGCCATGGCGGATCTTGTCAATGCTGGAAAGATACGCTATATCGGGCTCTCTGAAGCTGGCGTTCAGACCATTCGTCGTGCTCATGCAGTGCATCCGGTGAGCGCGCTGCAGAGCGAGTACTCACTCTGGAGTCGCGATCCTGAAGATGAGATTTTGCCTGCTCTGCGTGAGCTTGGGATTGGTTTTGTACCCTATAGCCCACTTGGACGCGGTTTTCTCACTGGGCAGTTGAAAAGCCCCGACGATTTTGCTGCCGATGATTACCGACGCAACTCTCCCCGCTTTCAGTGCGAAAATTTTACGAAAAACCTTGCACTGGTAGAACGGATCAAAGGTATTGCCAGCAGAAAAGGAATTACTGCCGGTCAACTGGCTCTTGCCTGGGTACTGGCAAAGGGTGACGATATAGTCCCGATTCCCGGTACCAAACGTCGCCGCTACCTTGAAGAGAATATCGCAGCCGGATCAGTAGTCATCAATGAGGTCGAAATGGCCGAGATTATCAAAGCGCTTCCCAAAGGAGCTGCGGCAGGCGAACGTTATCCAGAAAACATGATGAAGCTGGTAAATCAATAACCACCTCTCTTTCCTTGCAGGTTGGGGTGCGGGTGCTGCCCCAACTTATGCTTATCCGGAAAGCCACAGCTAAAGCGTTCCTGATCTTTTCAGATTCTCAGCTACCGCTCGGGCGTTGCGTTTTATCCTGCGAAGCCCGATGCGGAAAACCGGGGTTCCGTAAAACAACTCACGGAATCCTGATTCGGAAAGGCTCAGTATGCGTTCTGTCGAAATATTCACAAGTTCGTCTCGCAACCCAAATGATGGATCAGCCGTGATGCTTGCCTGCTGGTTATAGGGGCAAACCTCCTGGCAGAGGTCGCATCCGAACATCCAGTCGCATATCATTGCCGCCTCTTCAGTTGTAAATTCCCGTTTCAGCTCCACCGTCAGGTAGGAAATGCACCTTGATGCGTCAATTTTTCCCGGTTCGACCAAGGCGCCGGTAGGGCACTGTTCAAGGCACTTGCTGCAACTTCCGCAAGAGTTGGGTAATGTAAATGTGGAGAAATGTATAGCTCTGTCAATAAGTATCTCTCCGAGAAAAATGTATGATCCTGCCGATGGTACCTGCAGAAGAGTGTTTTTGCCTGTTTTTCCAATCCCAGCCTTTTCTGCCCAGTTTTTTTCGAGGAGGGGAGAGCTGTCAACCGTTATCAGTGCCGTAAGAGGTTCGCCCAAAAGCCTTTTTATGGAAGCAAGGAGTTCTTCAAGTTTTGCCTTGACAACAGTATGGTAGTCGTCAACGAGCGCATATTTCGAGATTTTCGGGAGACCTTCGCGATGCAGAAGAGGGTAATTATAGCTTATGGCAACTGAGATGATGGTGTGCAGGCCGGGAAACAGCAGCGAAGGATCGGCCCGTTTTTCCATCTGCTTTTCCATGTAGTTCATCTCGCCATGCCGCTTTTCCAGAATCATGGCGGAAAGACGTTGCATAACGAGTGGTTGCGGTACAGGAGAAGAAAAGCCTGTTGCAGCGAACCCAAGCCGCGCTGCTTCCTTGCGGATTTGGCGGGCAAGATGTGTTGATGCGTCAGCCATAGCGTTTTTTTGCCATCTGCCGCAAACCTGAAAAAAGCAGTGACGCCAGCATGAGCAGAACACCCCACAGCAGTGAGATTACACCTCCTGTAAGAGCGGCAAGGATTCCTGCCTTCAAGGCCATAACGATAACTAATACAAGCCACAGAACAACAATCAGGAGCATGGGACACACCCGAATCGATTTCAGCATAGCGGGAAGAGCGGCGACTGCCATAGCAGTTCCCGCTGTTATCCACCAAGTGGTATCAGAAATAAAGGGCATCCTGAATAGTGGTTTAAATTGTAGTTGCAGCCGGTGCCGACAGGGCCCCGGTCGGGCAGCTTTCCGTCATGACCGCAATGTCAAGTTCGCCGTCACACTCTTCGATCATACGAACGCAAATCCCGCAATCAACGCACTTTTCCCGCTCCATGCTGATGTCCGCATTTTCAGCTTTGTAAAATCCGGGATGCTCATGCTTTTGTGCGGCCTGAACGGGTAAATAACGTGAGGCAAGTTCTCGAAGGCGGCAGTCATTGATGGCGTTGCATTTGCATTGGATGCATCGCGCAGCCTCTTTGCGGGCCAGAGCTTCCGTATATCCGGTTACCGCTTCGCTAAAGCTCCTGGCTCGTTCAGATGGGGGGAGCTCCGGTACCGCGACTCTTGGCGCAGGTTGTTTTCGCTGATAGAAGGCCTGAGGCGCCTCGTCTCTTGCGCCGTAGGATGAATTAAACGGAACTTTAGGAGCAGCAACCATCTTGCCCTGTAAAAAAAGATTGATGGCGTAAGCTGCACGTTTTCCCTGTTCAACAGCGCGGATGGCAGTATCAGTGCCGGTGACACAATCTCCCCCGGCAAAAAGCCAGGGTGTTTCTGATTGCAGTGTTTCCGGGTTGACCAGCAGTTCTCCGTACTTTCCAGCCCCTGTGCTCGCTGCATGAGCCACAGAGTGGTCGATCTGCTGGCCGATGGCCGAGATAATGGTGTTAGCCGTTATGGTGAACTCCGACCCTTCGACCGGCACGGGCTTTCTCCGTCCAGAGGCATCAAGTGCTCCTGGCTGCATGGTTATGGCGGTTATTTCGAGTGCACCATTCACGCTCCTGATTGCGGTTGGTGCTACCCACTCAATGAGGGAGATCCCTTCTGCCAGAGCTTCCTGAATTTCAGAAGCGTTTGCGGGCATCTCTTTTCTGGAACGGCGATAAAGAATGGTGACGGTTGATGCCCCAAGTCGAAGCGCTGTTCGTGCGGCATCAATGGCGGTGTTGCCACCACCGGTTACCACCACCAGCTTTCCTGGATGAGGCTGTTCGCCTGAAGCAGCTTTCCGCAAAAATTCAATACCAC
The DNA here is from genome assembly GCA_903929845.1 of uncultured Chlorobiaceae bacterium. GTDB lineage: Bacteria > Bacteroidota > Chlorobiia > Chlorobiales > Chlorobiaceae > Chlorobium. Next base: position 12,007 of record CAIYWF010000011.1, read on the forward strand.
TGGTCACATCCGGTGCATCTTCGCCCGCAATATTCATCGTTGCAGCCTTTTGCGCACCGACAGCAAGAAACACGGCGTCATAGTTACCACGAAGCGTTTCAAGGGCAACATCTTTACCGAAAGTGGTGTTGAACCGGAACTCCAGACCCATGTCGAGGAGAGTTGCCAAGTCACTTTCAATAACCGCATCGGGCAGCCTGAAGCGGGGAATACCATAACGCATCATCCCTCCCGCTTGTGCACTGGCTTCGAGTACTGTCACCTCATGTCCTTGACAAAGCAGGAACCATGCCGCAGTGAGACCGGCTGGCCCCGAACCGACAATGGCGACCTTTTTGCCTGTTTTCAGAGCAAGTGCAGGGATAAAACGATTGGCTTGCTCAGAATCCTTGTCAGCGGCATAGCGCTTCAGGGCACAGATAGAGACGGGATGATCAATGCCATGTCTTCTGCACTCAGCTTCACAGGGAGCCGGGCATATTCTGCCGAGAATTCCGGGAAGAGGAATGGTTTGCTTGATGATCTCTATGGCACGCGCATCGTTATTGCTTGCAATTGCTGCAACAAAATCGGGAATATTGCAGCCTGCCGGACAAGTTATTTCACAGGGGCCAAAGCAGTCTCCGCCATGCTCCTGGATGATTCTCTCAAGACTTTGACGCCTCATGGCGTTGAGTTCCTCATTCTCGGTTTCGATGACCATTCCCTCCGATACCGGTGTATCGCATGCCGGAACAAAAAGGTTTTTGCCCTTGATCTCGACAATGCACATCCAGCATGAACCGGTCTCTTCAAGGGACTTGTGAAAACAGAGAGTAGGAATAATGATGCCCGCAGAAGTTGCAGCTTCAAGAATTGATGTTCCGGGCGCTGCCGTAACAGTCTGCTGGTTGATGGTCAGTAAGAGTTGCTTCATTCGCTGTGTTGTGAAGGGTGTTTCTGAGCGAAGTTCTGTTCAAGAGAAAGAGCTACTTTTTCAAGATGCCACATGGGTGTGGAGGTGGCGCCGCATACGCCGACATTGTCAATCGACCTGCCATGAGTGCCGTTGAACCATGCGTCCTGAATCTCATCAATATCTTCGATAAAAAAACTTCTGGGATTAGCGGCTTTGCAGATATTATACAATACTTGGCCGTTTGAACTCTTTTTCCCTGCCACAAAAATGATAACATCGTTGGCAAGCGAGAAGTCGTGCAGTTTCTGGTTCCGGCTTGATACCTGACGACAAATCGTATCTTTGAAAACATGCTCGGGCATGGAACGTACCCCGGTCATCTCTGCAGTAATGTCTATATCGCGGATTGCCATCCATGGCGCAGCTTCTGCGGAGAGAGCATGGGCAAAATGCGCTTCAAGATGAGCCTTCAGCTCGTAAAAGCCCGGAACATCCATCGTGGTCTGGGAGATAAGCGCTGATTTTTTAGACAAGTCAAGCTCCTTTATCTCCTCCGTGTCACTGAGGTCAGCATGTTTGATAATAACGGCCTGGTTTTTGCACTGGCCGTTGATGCCGATTACCTCCGGGTGGGTATGTTTTCCATAAATAATGATCTGGTAACCAAGCTCGAAAAGCAATCTTGTTGTGCGCTGTAACCTGGAGACCACCGGGCAGGTGGTGTCAGTAACCCTCAGATTGTTTTCTTTTGCAATCCTGTAGGTGGAAGGAGGCTCACCATGAGCCCTGATCAGTACTTTGGCATTATTGAGCTCTTTGAAGGCAGCTTCATCAACAGTCACCAGGCCAAGTTTTTCCAGGCGTTTCACCTCGACCTCGTTATGGACAACATCGCCAAACGAGTATAAGCCTCCGGCCTCCTGGAGCTGTTCTTCAGCAGCATTGATCGTTCCCTGTACTCCAATACAGAAACCAGATGAAGTTCTGTCGAGATTTACTTTCATGCTGTACACGTTTGCGTTATACCCCTACCAAGTCGACATCGGGCAGTTCTGAGCCCATAAAGAGTTGATAGAGCATGCTGAATTTTTGTGGCAGATCACTGACTAAAAGATGCGGAACAGAGGCTTTCTGAGAGCGATTGAGCTGGCCGGACTCAAGCAGCAGCTCCCGGGTTCTCAGTGCGACAGCTTCTGCTGAATCAATAATACGAATACCACTACCAATAGTCGATTCAATAACCTTGCGAAGAATCGGATAGTGCGTGCAGCCAAGCACCAGTGTATCAATCTCTTGTGTCCGAATCTCTGTAAGATAATGTTCGGCAACAAGTATTGTGGCGAGATGGTTGATAAAACCCTCTTCGGCCAATGGAACAAAAAGAGGACAGGCCTTCGAGATGACCTCTATGTCGGGGTTGAGCGCGTTAATAGCTCGGGCATAAGCATTTGAACCGACGGTTGCCTGTGTACCGATAACACCGATGCGGTTGTTATTTGTGACTTGAACGGCAAGTTTGGCGCCAGCTTTGAGAACTCCAATGACCGGAATATTACCGCAAGATTTTTCAACAATATCAAGTGCAAGCGCCGAAACAGTATTACAGGCAACAATAATTACTTTAGGCTGATATCGCATGAGAATGGCGGTATCGTCAGCAGCATACTTTCTTATCGTTATCTCTGACTTCGGACCATAAGGAACCCTGGCTGTATCGCCGAAGTAAATAATCCGTTCGTATGGCAAAGCGGCCTGGATCGCCTTGACAACCGTGAGTCCGCCAATACCGGAGTCAAAAATACCGATGGGACTTTCAGTGTTCATACATTAAAGCGGAAAACAATCACATCACCATCCTTGACAATGTATTCTTTGCCTTCCGAGCGAAGCTTTCCTGCTTCCTTGACCTTGTGTTCAGAACCAAGCTCAATCAGGTCACGGTAGAACATGACTTCCGCGCGGATAAACCCCTTTTCAAAATCAGAATGAATTGCTCCAGCAGCTTCCGGTGCGGCAGCGCCCTTGCGGATGGTCCAGGCGTGAACCTCTTTTTCTCCAGCCGTAAAGTAAGTCTGAAGTCCAAGCAGGTCATAAGCTGTTTTAATCAATCGGTCGAGACCTGACGTATGAAGCTCGAGGCTTTCAAGAAACTCAGGACGTTCCTCTTCAGGCAGTTCAGCGATTTCAGCCTCTGTTTTTGCGCTGATGACCAGCATTTTCGCACCGGATGCCGCTGCTATTTCCGCTACTTTTTTTGTATAGTTGTTTCCATCCGGAAGGTCGGTTTCCGCAACATTGGCAGCAAAGAGGATAGGTTTGGACGACAAGAGGAAAAACTGACGGACAATAACCTGTTCTTCGGGAGTTGAAAGGATTTTTCGGACAGGAATGCCTTCGCTGAGGCCGCTGATTATTTTTTCCGCAACATCGAGCTGCAGAAGAAGCTCTTTTTCTTTCCTGGCGTTTTTTCTGAATCGTTCAATTCGGCGTTCCATACTGTCAAGATCGGCCAGCATCAGCTCAGTTTCAATGGTGACAATGTCGTCTGCCGGGTCAATTCTTCCTTCAACATGGATAATATTGTCGTCATCAAAACATCGTACGACATGGACAATAGCATCGACTTCCCGAATATGTGAGAGAAACTGGTTGCCGAGACCTTCGCCTTTGCTTGCACCCTTGACCAGTCCGGCGATATCGACAATTTCAAGGGTTGCCGGCACAAGTGTCGGTGTTTTTACGACATTTGCAATTTGCTGCATCCTGTTGTCTGGAACCAGGACTGTTCCGATATTTGGTTCTATGGTACAGAACGGATAATTGGCGGCTTCAGCCTGTTTTGCCGTGATGGCATTGAAAAGCGTTGACTTTCCGACGTTTGGCAATCCGACAATGCCGCAGCGAAGTGACATAATAAAAAATGTTTGATGTAATGGCTGGCCTCTAATAAACAAGGGTTTTAACATGTAACCAATATGTTTGGAAAAAGCAAATATTTTTTATAAAATAGCAGGCTAATTGAGGTACTCTTGTAACACAAGGAAATCGGGAAAAAACCTATCATTATTGCTCTTGACGGGCCAGCGGCATCCGGAAAAAGTACAACAGCCAGAAAAGTGGCTCAGCGGCTTGGGTACACCTATATTGATACTGGTGCCATGTACCGGGCTGTAACCCTCAAGGCGTTGCAACATGGAGTTTTGGATGGATTACGACGCTCTGCCGAGAGCGTTTCCGGTTTACTTGATGGTCTTACCATACGTTTTGACGGTGATCGCGTTTTTCTTGACGGTACAGATGTTACTGCTGAGATCAGGGATAACCGGGTGAGCCGCGAGGTAAGTTTTATAAGTTCCCTCAAACCAGTTCGCGACAGGCTCAAGGAGATGCAGCAGGAGCTTGGAGTGCAGGGTTGCGTTGTTATGGATGGGCGAGATATCGGCACTGTCGTATTTCCTGATGCCGAACTCAAAATCTTTCTCGTGGCTGATGCCCGCGAAAGAGCAAAACGTCGGTATGCCGAACTGATTGCAAAGTCTCCCGAAGGAAGCAATATGCCGGATCTTGATGTCCTTGAAGAGGAGATCAAGAAAAGGGATCGTGATGATGCCGAGCGGGAACATGCACCATTAAAAAAACATCCTGAAGCTCATGAAATTGATACTTCGGATTTGACGATTGAGCAGCAGGTGGATAGAGTATGCAATCTTGCATTGCAGAGAGAGAAGGATTGCCGTTAAAGAAAATTCGGCATGGGACAGAAATTTTTTTCAATAACCATAAAACCGCAAGCCGATATCTCTCGCGGCATGCAGGCTAACTTACAAGAGAGGAAGGAAAAAACTTAATGGCAGAAGCATTTACACAGGCACAGGAAAAAAAGGTCAAGGAACGGCCGGCAAGAAAAAAACTCAAATTTTTTGCGCATTACGAGCCCGCAGAGCTTGCATTGATGGAGAAGCTTTATTCAAGCACCCTCAATGAAATTACCGAAGATGAGATTATCAAAGGCAGGATTGTCTCAATATCCAACAAGGATGTCACCATCGATGTCGGATTCAAATCAGAGGGTATTGTCTCTCTTCTTGAATTCAGGGCAGAAGATGAGGTGCAGGTAGGCGATGATGTTGAAGTCTATCTTGAGAATATCGAAGACAAGATGGGGCAGCTCATTCTTTCAAAGAAGAAAGCTGATGTTCTGAGAATCTGGGACAAAATCTACGATTCAATTGAAAATGATACCATTATCAATGGCAAGATTATCAATCGTGTCAAGGGTGGTATGACGGTCTCTCTTTCCGGCGTCGAAGCTTTCCTTCCCGGTTCGCAGATCGATGTCAAGCCGGTTCGTGATTTCGATGCACTTGTTGGCCAGACCATGGACTTCAGGGTTGTCAAGATCAATCCGGTTACACAGAATATTGTTGTCAGTCATAAAGTTATACTTGAAGAGGCGTATGCCGCCCGTCGTGAAGAGATGCTTGCCAATATCAAGGTGGGTATGGTTCTCGAAGGTACCGTCAAAAACATTACCGACTTCGGTATCTTTGTCGATCTTGGCGGTCTGGACGGTCTGGTGCATATCACCGACATCACTTGGGGCAGAATCAACCATCCTTCAGAAGTTGTTGATCTTGACCAGCCAATCAAGGTTGTTGTTGTCGGTTTTGACGAGAACAGCAAGAGAGTTTCGCTTGGCATGAAGCAGCTTGAGTCTCATCCATGGGAAAATATTGAGGTCAAATATCCTGTTACTTCAAAAGCACAGGGACGTGTTGTCTCCATTACCGATTACGGCGCTTTTGTCGAAATCGAGAAGGGCATTGAGGGTCTTGTCCATATTTCCGAAATGAGCTGGACACAGCATATCAAGCATCCAGGTCAGTTTGTCACTCTTGGACAGGAGGTTGAATGTGTCATCCTTAATATTGACAAGGATCATACAAAGCTCTCACTTTCCATGAAACGGGTGAACGAGGATCCGTGGATTGCGCTCTCCGAAAAATATATTGAAAACTCCTTGCATAAAGGGACTGTCAGCAATATCACCGATTTTGGCGTCTTTGTTGAGCTTGAGCCTGGTGTCGATGGATTGGTTCATATTTCTGACCTTTCATGGACCAAGAAAATCCGTCACCCAAGTGAACTGGTCAAAAAGAATCAGGAACTTGAAGTCAAGGTGCTCAAGTTTGATGTGCACGCACGCCGTATTGCGCTTGGTCACAAGCAGATCAATCCAGATCCCTGGGGCGAGTTCGAGCAGAAATATGCAGTAGGCGCAGAGACTCCTGGCCAGATTTCACAGATCATCGAAAAAGGTGTTATCGTGATTCTTCCTGGTGACGTTGACGGCTTTGTTCCGGTATCCCACCTGCTTCAGGGAGGGGTAAAGGATATCCATTCATCATTCAAGATCGGTGATGAACTTCCTTTGCGTGTCATTGAGTTTGACAAGGAAAACAAACGGATTATTCTTTCTGCTCTTGAATATTTCAAAGACAAGAACAAGGAAGAGATTGAAGCATACCTGATAGCTCATCCTAATGAGAAAAAGGAGATTGAGGCGGCGACTGCCGAACTCGAACCTCCCGTCAAGTCTGGTGAGAAAAAAGGTGGCGAGCAGAGAGCATGAGATAAGTTTCTCTCTGCTGTTGTACGGTAATGAAAAAAGCCTTCTCTTTATCAAGGGAAGGCTTTTTTCATTAATACCCTGAAAGTAGGATAAAGCGTACACTATTTGCTGGGCACTCCCAGATATTCCAGGAACAAGCTGTCTCTGGCTACTGATTCGGTAGACCAACGGTAGTTGCCCATGGCTGTTCGCACGTGGGTTGTCTCAATGCAGTCGAA
>CAIYWF010000012.1 GCA_903929845.1 uncultured Chlorobiaceae bacterium
ACAAGATTGCCGACCCGGCCATGCTCTACAAGGTGGTTGACATGATCGACAAGGAGAGCTGGGTGATGATGGGCGCTGACGTCAAGGGCGAAATTTACGAAGGGCTGCTTGAAAAGAATGCCGAAGATACCAAAAGCGGAGCCGGTCAGTACTTCACCCCCCGCGCCCTGATTGAGGTAATGGTGGAGTGCATCCGCCCGGAACCCATGAAAACCATTGTTGATCCGGCATGTGGCACCGGTGGATTTTTTTTGAAAGCGTACGATTTTATCACCAATTGCTACAGCCTCGACCGGAGCGACAAGGAGTTTCTGAAGCATCGCACCTTCGGAGGCAATGAAATTGTGCCCGGCACGCGCAGGCTCTGCCTGATGAACATGTTCCTGCACAACATCGGCGAACTCGACGGCATAGCCGCAGTCTCATCCGCTGATGCGCTGCTTTCGGATGGTGGCGTCCGGTACGATTACGTGCTCACCAATCCCCCTTTCGGCAAAAAGAGCAGCATGACCTTCACCAACGACGACGAGGAGCAGGAGAAAGAGAGCCTTGTCTATAACCGGCAGGATTTCTGGGCTATAACATCCAACAAGCAGCTCAACTTTTTGCAGCATATCCACACCATCCTGAAGGTTCACGGCCAGGCTGCCGTGGTGCTTCCCGACAACGTCCTCTTTGAAGGCGGCGCCGGAGAGCTTGTCCGAAAAAAGCTGCTCGAAACTACCGAGCTGCACACCATTTTGAGGCTGCCAACCGGCATCTTTTACGCGCAGGGCGTCAAGGCAAACGTCCTCTTTTTCGACGTCTTGCCGGCCCACAAAGATCCCTGGACACGCGAAGTGTGGTTCTACGACTACCGCACCAACGTGCACCACACCCTGAAAAAGAGCCCATTGAAGGCATCAGACCTTCAAGAGTTCGTCGAATGCTACAACCCCGAAAACCGCCACAAACGCAAGGAGAGCTTCACGCCCGAAACCCCCGAAGGTCGCTGGCGGAAGTACACCTACGAAGAGATTGTAGCCCGCGACAAAACCAACCTCGACATCTTCTGGCTCAAAGACAAAAGCCTCGCCGATCTTGATAACCTGCCCGATCCTGATCTATTAGCCGGGGAGATCATCGAAAACCTCGAAGCCGGGCTGGCAAGTTTTCAGGAGATTCTGGGGGTGCTGGGCAGGGGGTGAACGCCTTTATTGCTACCAACATGTCGTCCCGACAGGACTCAATTTGCTACCGAGCTTTGTCAAGTTGGCAATGACATCACTCAAGCACTTTTTTGGGCATAATAATCGCCAAGTTCCAAAACGCATAAACAGACAAAACTATCCCGAAATATGGCTTTTCAGCCAGATTTCGGCCAAGAAACAACCTCCATGTTCCCGACAATCCTCTTTTGAGAATACATAATACAGCGTAACTTCTCTTGTCGATATATTTTTCATAACGCAGACCATGCGCCCCATGATTACCGATGCAACTCTCACCTTTCTCCATGACCTGAAAGCCAATAATGAACGGCTCTGGTTCGGGGAGCATAAAGCAGAGTACCAGCAGGCTTACAGCGATATGCTTGAGACTGTGGTTCAGCTTCTTGCAGAAATTTCCGCTTTCGACAGAGATATTGCCGGATCACATCTTGATCCGAAAAGCTGTATCATGCGAATAAACCGCGATATCCGTTTTTCAAAGGAGAAGTCGCCCTACAAGACGAATTTCTTTGCCTTTATCAACAAGGGAGGCAGAAAAAGCCCTTGGGGCGGCTATTATCTTCATCTTGAACCGGGAGGATCATTTGCCGGTGGGGGAATCTACATGCCTGAACCTGCCGTTCTGGAGCAAACAAGGCGGGAAATTGATGCTCATTTCGATAAGTGGCAATCGATTATTGCGGAGAAAGCGTTTGCTCTTCATTTTCCGGAGGGCATATTGCCTTCAGGGAAATTAGTCAGACCGCCGAAAGGGTATGATAGCACCAATCCTGCAGTGGAGTATCTCAAGTTCAAAGGGTACTACACCCAGCGATTTTTTGCGGATCATGAAGTCACTGATCCTGGATTTATCACTGAGGTGGCTGAAGTTTTCCGGGCTGTTAACCCGCTTGTTCATTTTTTGAACAGGGCTTTATTGCTTATGTGATGAACAGTGTGGGATTCTCTTTTGCCATCTGGATGATGATCTCCTCTTCAGGCGATAAAACGCGAGAACTGCTTTTAGGAGAATTGATGCTGCTGGGTACAGTTTTAAGCTTTTTCAAGCATGGATCGTTTAAACGGGTGAACTCTTTCATGAAATGAACCCACTGGAAGGTGGCCGAGAACCACGCTGAAATTGAGGTTGCCATAAGTCACAAGAGCGTTTAAAATAGGGGAAAAACACGACGTCAGGAATAACCTTATAATAAAATCGACAAAAGAATGCGCATTGTAAATCCCTTATTAACGGCATATTGCATACCGGAAATGTGGTATATTTCTTTGATGTCTCACTAATAACAGTGGTCTTGAGGTAAAAGTATCGAATGAAGTCCTTCTGATATTCTTTAGTTCCAACCCTGAATTGTTCACAATACCGGTGTGATTCACTTATGATAACCGACTATGAATGGCCTCTCTG
>CAIYWF010000013.1 GCA_903929845.1 uncultured Chlorobiaceae bacterium
CACTTTTCTACACATTACCGAAAGGTACGTGATTCGATAAGTTGCTAATATATAATAAGTTAAAAATTCGCATTACACGATTTGGACAATGGCATCTTGTAACCTATTTAATTTATTTAAGTTATAACCGGACAGTAGTGAGGTACTTTATAAAATCCGTTCCGGTGCCTATGCGTATCAGGTTTCCATACCAGTATTTTCGTTCCGGTGACTGAACGCATTGACTGGGAATGTATACCGCCTTATTGTGCTTCCGGTTCCATTTGGTCATAAGTGCATCATACCCCCAAACAGCAGCCTCTTCACCTTCTCTATTCATCAAAGATATTCCTCCTGTGGCATCAATGATCTTTCCCGTGACACAGTCAAACCCCTTAAGCACAATCTGAAGGTTTGTCAAACGCTGATACTCGCCCACCTTGTGAATACCCCCAACATTGAACCGGTCTTCACGGTCAGATGCACCAGTCATATCGGGATAACCGAATTTCCGAATAAATGCTTCAATACCGGCACTCCTGTAATAACCGCCTGTTGGTTCAGGGGTCATGAGAGTCAGTACACCACTGTTGACACGCTGAAAGTTGCTGACAGCGTATTGCTTAACCTCATAACCAAGATAGTCAGGCTCTGAACGGCTGTTGGGGAGAATATCAAGTTCGGCTTCGAGTGTCATCCCGCCACAATTGGGAGCTTCACAGGGTAATGTGACACCGTTTTTGCCCATTTTTCTTGAACGGATCCAGCCTGTCAGATGGATTTCCCTCAGTTTCTCGACAAGTAACGATCGTTCATCAATCGAGCTGATATCGAGACCAGGTTCCTGAAAAACACCGCTTCGGGGTAGTTCATCAAGTGAAGCAAACTCCCTTGCAAGTTCACTGTCTGGATGACCGAGGTAACCAGAACGGTTTCAGGGAAAATTATAAAATTATTTCATACGAAACGATTACAAGTCAACCGATAAAGATATTTTCACGATGATATTGCAGGAAGTCCTGTCTCGGAATAAAACGGTTAGGAAAAGACATTTTCACTCCTTCAGTATCCCTGATAAGTTTAATCGTTTTGTTATCAAGAGCAAGTATTTCTTTCGATAAGACAACATGATATGATTCATCAATTGTTAGCAATCCAGAATCAAATGCCTTGTCATGTAGCGCGTTAAGGCACAATCCATTCTGTGGATTAAGTCGATTTTTGGAATCCTTCGCCCACGGAACAATATGACTTGCCACAAGAAGTTTTTCAAGCGGCAGACCTGTAATACAACATTTCGAGTTATAGGCGGCAAGAATCATTTTTCTGAAGAAATGTTGATTCACTCTTAATTTGACGATTGCCTCTTTTATTTTTCCTTCGAGGATATTCTGGTTAAAAATATCTGCTTCAGATCCTCTTATTGCCGCCATCTTTTTTTCACTTTCATACGCCATAGCTTCCCAATCCTCAAAAAATTCATGCCAAACTTCTTTATCGAGCCTGCTAACATTTGAAGCCCCTTTTCGATCAAGGGAAGGATCTATACTGGCAAAATTTGCTAATTTATAGCTAACAGATCCAGGCGTTCTGCCCAGAAGCATTGCCAACTCAATAATTTCAGGATTTCTGACATGTATTCGTCCAAAAGGAGTCTTGCAGTATAGATTTATCGCAAGAATCAACTCATCTCTTTCCCACGGCTTCATAGTTTTTTTTTGCTAAACTCACACTTTCAGTGGCACGATAACTGTTGGGCAATCCTTGTGAACAATTTTCCTTGGTACAACTTTTTTTCGCCCGTCGATACAACTCTGTATGGCTGTAACAGGGAATATGAGCATTTACTTCGATGAACAAACAAGCCTTCTGACGGAACAATAAAAAGCTTTAAGTCGTATTCATGAAAATCGCCTCCACTGGAATGATTTTGACATTATGGCAAGTATATTCAATAACCCGATGCAATCAAAAGTAGAAGCCTTTAAATTCAGGACATTTTCGGGAGTAATCTTGCATGATTATTAAGACCTAAATTGAGCGATAACCATCCACCAGACCAACTTAGCCGAATAATAACGGGCGACTGCACCTGTATGGCTACCGTTTTAACGTTTTGATCTTGTCTTTGCAAGCAACAGTCTATTCCTGATGCCTTCAGCAAGACTC
>CAIYWF010000014.1 GCA_903929845.1 uncultured Chlorobiaceae bacterium
ATGTTGCGCAAACACCTTTCGCCCTGGTGGCTGAGGCTGGCCAAGGCAAATGCCCGGCTTGAAAAATTCACGCTCAAAATCAGACCTCGCCGGTCAAAGAGAGGCAGATTCTTGAACAAGCAACGGCTCAAGCGATTATGATAAGAAGGATTACAAATCAAAAATGATATCAAAGGAAGGTACACTCCATGCTCCTTGGCTTTTTGGAATGATATCCTTATCTTTGGCGTTAGTAACTTAAAACGAGAGTATGATTGTTTCGTTTGGTTCCAAAGAGACAGAAAAAATTTGGCAAGGGCAGCGAGTAAGGGGTTTGCCACATGAAATCCAGGAGATTGCGAGGAGAAAGTTAAGAATGATTAACAACTCATTGAATATATTGGATTTAAGGATTCCACCGGCAAATCGTCTTGAAAAGCTCTCGGGTAAAAACAAAGATTTTTACAGCATACGGATTAACGATCAATGGAGAATCATTTTTAAATGGGCAGATGGAAATGCCTCCGAAGCAGAAATTATTGACTATCACTGAAATGAACGAACTCAAAAATATTCATCCCGGAGAGGTCTTGATGGAAGAGTTTTTAATTCCGCTGGGGATCTCGGCGTACAGACTGTCCAAAGATATCGGGATTCCTCAGACCCGGATATCCGGGATAGTGAAAGGGAAGCGACGTGTTACGGCCGACACGGCATTGCGCCTTTCACAATATTTCGGGAATTCCGCAAAGTTCTGGCTGGGTCTGCAAGATGATTATGACATTGAGGAGTGCATGCAGATCAAGAGAGAAGCAATAAATTCCATTCTTCGCTACAAGAGCAACGTGATGGCATAACACTCGTCACCAATAGTGTCTTCCCGTCATTCGGTGCATAAAAATGGTTGGTGATGGAACTATTTGGGTTAGAGAACGGTGAAAAATTTTGTAAAATTATACGTGTTCAGTGCGCGGAAAATTTTTTTATTTGAATGACATTGCTCGACACTCAATACTTGGATATGTTGAGTGGAACAATTGAACAGGAGTGACAATAATGATACAGAAGATGCACACAGTCACGCTTCATGACGCGGAAACCCAACTTGCCCAACTGGTTGAACAGGCAGCTCGTGGTGAAGCTTTTATTATCAGCAAGGCAGGGCGACCGATGGTTAAGGTGATACCATTCGATGCCACAATTGGTCATCCTCAGCGCCTTGGTTTCATGGAAGGCGAGATTTCTGTTCCTGACGATTTTGACCGTATGGGCAGTAGCGAGATCGCCACATTGTTTACTGGAAGTGTGTCGTGAATCTGCTGCTTGATACCCACATTTTGCTCTGGGCAGCCGGGCAGCCTGAACGATTGTCGGAGAAATGCAGAGCTTTGCTGCTAAACCCATCAAACAATCTGGTTTTCAGCGCTGCAAGCTTATGGGAAATCAGTATCAAATTCAGCTTGGGGCGTTCCGATTTCAATGTTGATCCAGCTCTTTTGAGGCAAATGCTTTTGCTCCATGGTTTTCGTGAACTGTCGGTCAACGGCGAGCATGCAATAGCAGTGAGTATGCTTCCCTCATTGCACAAGGATCCTTTTGACAGGATTCTCATTACCCAAGCTCGCGCCGAGGGGATGTTGTTGATCACTTCAGATTCTTTGGTAGCAGCTTATGGGGATGGGATCTGGTTGGTTGACTGACTGCTATTGGCAGTGTTTATAGTAGTAACGCAAGCAAGAGACCCTCCCCCTTGAAGGACAATAAGAGAGGGCGGCAACAAAGATAAGCAACGGTTTATATTATATGTGCAGTTTTTAAGTGGAGACAGAGAATGGGAATCTCATTTATCTTGATATTGCACTTTCGGTTCCGCTTGTTTAGGATGCTATTGGGAATACTAATGTCGCGTAATAGCGTGGGGTACGCTTGATAAAATGACAACATATTTGTACTTTTATTTTCAATAGTTAGTTGTTCGTCTCAATTAATTTTCAATAACACTTAACGAAAACTATCATGAAGCGATATGCGAAACAAAACTTTTCCCGCCTCTGGATTATGGCGCTGCTGGCTCTTGTTGGTTTGTTGACGGCGTCAGACAAAGCCTTTTCTGACCAAATCGAAGCACCTGCGAAACGATTAGGCGACCACTTTGGCGGAGGTATTGTCTTTTATGTTGATGCCACAGGCCAGCACGGGCTGATTGCTGCTCCGGGTGATTTTAAGGATAAAATGAGTATGGATAAGTCAGTAACCGAATGTCAAGCGCTTGAATATGATGGTTATCGTGATTGGCGCCTGCCGTCGATAACTGAGTTAAATAAGCTTTATCATGCGAAAAACATTGTTGGCGGATTTGCCGATACCGACCACTATTACTGGAGTTCCACGGTGGAGAAATCGTCGAGAAAAGGCGAGATTGTATGGTATCAGGATTTCGGTGATGGTACCCAGGGCTATAGCGATAGCGGTAAGACGGAGAACAATCGTGTTCGGGCTGTGCGGGAATTTTAACTCTTTATTTTTTGGTGATTAGAATAGGGACACCCACCGTCTACGAAATAGAGAGTATCTCCTCTTCCAGCAATTGCTGGTTGTAAAGCTCAGCATAGAGGTGTTGCTGGGCGAGCAGCTCTTCGTGGGTGCCGCTCTCAACAATGCAACCCTCTTTCAGCACAACAATGCGGTCGCAGTTTTTTACCGTCGAAATCCGGTGGCTGATCAGCAGGATAGTCGTGTCGGGGAGCTTTTGCAGGAGCGCCTCGAAGATGCGTGCTTCAGTGTCGGTGTCGACGGCTGAAAGGGCGTCGTCAAGCACAAGGAGCTTTGGTTTCCAGGCAATTGCTCTGGCAATGCAGGCTCGTTGCTTCTGTCCGCCGGAGAGGTTGATCCCTTTTTCACCGAGCATGGTCTCAAAGCTGTCGGGGAAATCTTCGACGTCGTCATAGAGCATGGCTATTTTGCTGGCTTCTATAACCGTGTCGGCATCATCATCCCGGCTGCCCCAGTTAATGTTATGTGCAATGGTGTCGGAAAAAAGAAAGTTAACCTGGGGGACAAAGCCGACGAGCTCTCTCAATGTGGTGACCGGAAAACTTCGGATGTCGCGGCTATCAAGCAGTATGGAGCCCTCGGCAGGTTCATAGAGTCGAGGAATAAGGTTGACCAGTGTTGTTTTGCCTGAACCTGTCGCTCCGACAATTGCCACTTTTGAGCCTGCGGTGATGTCGAGTGTAATGTTGTTCAGGATGGGATTCTTTTCATGGCCGGGGTAGTGAAACCGGACGTTGCGGAACGAGAGAGTGCCGGAGAAGTTTTTCTCTTCAGGGAATCTATCCTCTTTTTCGGTGATATCTGGTTTGATGCTGAAAATTTCATTAAGCCTGATCTGGGCTGATGCGGCTCTCTGAATAATACTGGTGACCCAGCCAATGGAGATGATTGGCCAACTTAGCATTGATACGTAGACGATAAATTCTGCGATTCCGCCCACGGTCATGCTCTTCTCAATAACGCTGATGCCGCCGACCCACACAACAGGGAGCAGCGAGAATGCGGTCATGGAGGTGAGAAATGCAAAAAAAAGCGCTTGCAGTTTTCCGAGCGACAGGTTTTTGTGGTAGTACTCTTTGTTGAGAATTTTAAACCGCTCGATTTCAAAAGATTCTCGGGTATAACTTTTTACCACCCTGATTCCGGAAAGGTTCTCCTGTACAAGATTTGTTATCGCTGCGTAGCTCTCCTGAATGCTTTTTGACCGTCTTTGCATGGAGCTGCCGATTTTATAGACGGAATAGCTCAGAATAGGCGCGGGAAGCAGGGCGAAGAGGGTCAGCTTCGGGGAGATGGCAATCATTGCCACAAGCGCAAAGACGAGTCTGAAGAAGGTGTTGAGGGAATACATGATGCCTGGTCCGAGGAACTCTCTTATGGCATTCAGGTCGTTGGTGCCTCTTGAAATGAGCTCGCCGGTGCTGGTGGTATTATAAAACCGTCTCGGCAGGGTTTGCAGGTGTTTGTAATAGTCGTTTTTCAGGTCAAACTCAATGTGCCGCGAAGCAACAATAATGTTCTGTCGGACGAGAAAGAGAAAATAGCCGCTCAAAAGAGCGAAGAGAAAGTAAAGGCCGGTAGAGCGGAGAACGTCCAGCAGCTCGAACTTCCGGTTCATGGTGTCAATGGCAAGACCGATATACTTCGGCGCTATGACGGCGAAGAGGTTGGTCAGGATGATGAAGAGAAAGCCCGACCAGAGATTTTTTTTATACCTTGAGAGATAAGGTTTCAGGCTGAGAAGATTTTTCATCCGTCTAATGTTTTTGAAGTGACGGTAGTAATGTATAATAAGAATAGAGAAAACAAAACTTCATATAGGCTTCTGTTTTATGGCATTTGATTCAAATAAAAACTATTACTCTATCGGCGAGGTCACTAAAATTGCCGGTGTTCCTGCTTACCTGCTTCGGTACTGGGAGACTTTTTTTAATGAGCTGACTCCAGCAAGGGACACGCGGGGAAACAGAAGGTACACCAATCGTGATATTGCCATGGTGCTCAATATCAAGGATCTGGTCTATGAGAAAGGGTATAAGCTGGGGAAGGCCAGTGAAATTGTCAAGGGGAACCCTCGTAATAGTGAAGACGATCATAAAACGACTGAAATTCTGAAGTTGCAGAAACAGATTGGCAATGCAAAGAATCGTCACAGTGCGGTTGATGAACGGCGTATGTTACTGCTGAAGGAGATAAAAGGGGAGATTGAAGTTATTCTTCAGTTGCTGGGGTAAAAACAAGGGTAATAACAAAAAAACCGGCTTTCCACCGGTTTTTTTGTTGTAATCAATCTGCTGCTTACTGAGCGTACAGCACTTCAAACTGTCCGGTACCGCCCTTGCAGACATGCTCAACCCAGCGGCCATAAGCGCCACCGCTCCAGCGATACTCTTCAAGGTTTTGTGAACGGAACTGAGGTGCAGCATAGCGCACCTTGAATCCTTTTGGAAGAACGATCTTCAACTGTGCATCGACCGTAAAGTCATTGAACTTTCCTACCATACCGTGGTGAACCAGCGGGATAAGAGGATGATTCAGGATTCTGCGAAGTCCGCCGCCGGCATCGACAGATACGCCGGGGAAATCACCATCAACCTTGACTTCGATACCCTGTGAATCAGAACGGAAGCCAGCTTCCACTGTTGCAGGCCTGTTCAGCTTGTCTGCGGGGAAGAGTTCTGCCCAGCGTGCAATAGAATCGACAATACCGGAGCCGCCATGAGAGAAACGCCATCTGGTAACGCCGACAGGACCTTTTTCGCCGCTCTGGGTGCCGATGCTGTTGACTTCAATTTTTGAAATTCTCTGACCACCTTCGTTCAGTGCGGTAAAAGCGGGTCCGATAAACCAGAATTCACGAATCCAGTCGTTGAAAGCGCCGGTTGACTGCAAGGCACTCAGGGTTCCTTCCCAAGTGTCAATAACATCATTATTGTCAAGAGGAACCTTCATGATAATGTCATGGAACTGACGACCCTGCATGTAGATAGGGTTCGGGACATTTCTTTTTACTG
>CAIYWF010000015.1 GCA_903929845.1 uncultured Chlorobiaceae bacterium
ACTTCCATCATAACTTTCTGGCCTTACACAAGCGATTTGCGCCCAGTGCCATTGATGGCGCTGTGATGCACCAACACATCTTTTCCGCCATTCTGCTCAATAAAGCCGTAACCTTTTTCTTCGTTGAACCATTAGACAGTTCCTTCAACCTGAGTACCCATATCTACCTCTTTTTATTTTTGCCAGTTAAACTTGGCGTTACAATGAGCAACCTCGACATGAAGCGCTCAAAAACGAATTTACTCCCCGTAAAATTAATTTACTTACTTTACGCTAATTCAAAAAGGAAGTTTTACAGTTTAGGCTACTTTTTTACTGTTGACAAAAAAAACCTTGAAGCTCTCCTTAAGAGCTTCGGAATACCGTAAAACAAAAAACACATCTCTCCTACATGATTCCCCAGAGCTTTATCTTACGGTCATCACTCCCACTGGCAATGACTTTGCCATCAGGAGAGACATCAACCGACTGCACTTCGAGAACATGGCCCCGATAGAGATGTAGCTGCTTCCCTGACTGTATCTCCCACAACCTGACCGATTCGTCATTTGCCGCGCTGACAACCTTTGTGCCATCAGGAGTAAAGCAGACGCTACGCACAGCATCATCATGACCTTCAAGCACTTTGATAATCTCTCCGCTTGCGGCATCAAGAATCTTTACCAGAGCATCGCGTCCACAAAAAGCAATAAGCTTGTCGTCAGGACTGAAAGCCAAAGCATGCGATAGCCTGTCATCTGTCTTGAAGTTGGCAATATTTTTGCCAGTTGCAACATCCCAGATTTTTATGACCGGTTCTTCACCGCAGCTTGCAAGTCTTTTACCATCATGGCTGTAAGCAAGGCATTCAAGAGATGATTTATGTCCGAGAATCCTTGACAACTCTTTCCCAGTTTCGACATCCCAAAGCCGGATGGTAGTATCACGTGAACAGCTCGCCACAATCTTACCGTCTGGACTGAACGCCACCATACGTACCGCTGTATCATGGCCTTTACACACATGCAGACACTGACCGGTCGCAGCATCCCAGATTCTTACTGTACTGTCCGTGCTTCCGCTTGCAAGGCGTTTACCATCACGGCTGTAATCAATACACTCAACCCAGGTATCATGCCCTTTCATGGTGAGCAGGCTCCGGCCTGATTCCACATCCCAAAGCATAACTGTTTCATCAAAACTGCCACTAACAAGTTTTTTGCCATCGGAGCTGAATTTTACACCCAGCACCCGGTCAAGATGACCTTCCATCGTCTTTATCAGGTTGACATCCTCAATAACCTTTGGAAGCTTGAGTTCCACTTCCTTTTTCCCGAATATGTTCGATAAGAAACCCATAAGCAATACTCTTGTTTGAATTGATACTCGTTGGCCTGCAACAGATCGCCGGATTGGAGATGCTGATTTTTATCGTGCAATTTAAAAAAAAATATCACCTTCCCCGAATTCTCTCCTCTATCAGGAAAAATTGTAGTTTCTCCCTTTCCATGAAGCCCCTTTGCCAAATTTTATAACGCAAAATGAGTTGACCGCTATGGCAAGCAACACGACTTGGGAGAAAACATGAAGGAGCACTACCGAAAGTGGTTGACGGAAAGCAAGAGCAATAATAACCCTGCTGAGCAGAACAACCGCGATCTGTATAAGCGGAAGCCAGAAAAGCGACACGCTGAATTCCGATATGAATAGTGAGCGAACGAGAAATGCATACGGAGCAATGTATAATAATGCCGTCATGACAATCATGGCAAGAAGAGCAAGTGTTTTGTACCCGAGACCGGCAAAAAGGTTTTTTGAAAACCCCTCCCAAACATCTTTGCCATTGCGGTACATTCTGCAACTGACCGTATCAGTGCCGTTATAAGCAGTAACGGTTCCACCAGCTTTTTTTACCGCCATGCAAAGCCATACATCTTCAACAAGATCGCCCTTGACTGCGGCATGTCCGTTGATTCTGTCATAAAAATCCCTGCGAAACAGAATAAACTGTCCATTAGCAAAACTGAATGCCGGGTTTCGACTTGTCCAGACAAGCCGAAGAGGCAGAAAGCACATAAGAATAAAATAGACCATCGGCACCACAAGCTTTTCCCAGAACGATTCGAGTTCCTGGTATGGCGTCAGTGAGAGCATATCAGCTCCAGAATCCTCAAGGGCTCCGACTGAGCGGCGAAGTGCATCAGGCTGGTGTATGGTATCAGCATCGGTAAAAAGCAGTCGTTCACCTTTTGCATGACGTCCCAGTTGATAACAGGCCCAGGACTTGCCATGCCACCCTTCAGGGAGCGGTTCCCCCTTGAGAGAGCGCATGCGTCCACCCGACTCACTGACAAGAGAACGCAACAACTCCGGTGTTGTATCGGTTGAGCCGTCATCAAGCACAAGAATCTCGAATGTTCCGTAGTCCTGCTGCAAAAGTGATCGTATACATCGCACAATGTTCAGCGCTTCATTACGGGCTGGCACAAGAACTGAAACGAAGGGCCCTGACTGTGCGGGACTTGCTGGCATACGGGGAAGGTCAACCAGATTTCTCAGCACAATTGCCAGGAAAGCCAGTAATGACACCAGCACCAGTATCTGATAGAAAAACAGCATAGTGACGATAAAAAAGGCCGCCCTTTCGGGCAGCCTGCATGGTCATGAGTAGAGAGAACTTTTTCAGTCGATCAGTTTGTTGATATTGTACTCAAAAATACCTTCGGCACCAGCCCTTTTCAGCTCTGGAATCAGTTTGCGAACAATTTTTTCGGTGACAATAACTTCAATAGCGACCCACAAATCTTCAGCAAGACTGGATATGGTTGGCTGACGCAAAGCAGGAATGATGGCTATAATTTTGTCAAGCGAAGATTTTGGAGCATTCATTTTCAGCCCGACCTTACCCTGGGCATTGATGGCTCCAAGGAGAAGCAGAGCCATGTTCTCAATCTTTTCTCTTTTCCATGGATCATTCCATGAATTTTTATTGGCAATCAATTTTGTGTTGGACTCAAGAATTGTATCCACAATTCTCAGCTTGTTTGCCCTGAGTGAAGAGCCTGTTTCGGTCACCTCAACAATAGCATCAGCAAGATCCGGCGGTTTGACTTCTGTGGCACCCCAACTGAATTCCACCGAAGCATTGACTCCGTTTCTGGCAAGGTATTTCTTTGTAATGTTAACTACTTCAGTAGCAATATGCTTGCCTTCAAGGTCCTTCACCGACGTGACTGGCGAGTTTTCAGGAACGCAGAGCACCCAGCGAACAGGCCGCATAGAGGCTTTTGAATAGACCAGATCAGCAACCTCGACCACGTCGGCATCAGTTTCAATAATCCAGTCTTTTCCTGTCAGCCCAACATCAAAAGCGCCCAGTTCTACATAGTGAGCCATCTCCTGAGCCCTGATCAGTATAGCTTCCAGCTCATCATCATCAATAGAGGGAAAATAGGAACGGCTCTGAACAGAAAAATGAAATCCGGCCTGCCCAAATAGATCGATTGTTGAATCCTGCAGACTTCCTTTCGGCAACCCAAGCTTCAATACCTTGTTTACATTACTCATAACAACAACTATCTATAATTATTAACGTTATAGCTCCCTGAGCATAAAAATACCATTGTTAAAAACTCCATAGGGGGAACTGCCATCAATCCAGGTACCAAGATTGACATATCTGCTGGATCCAGTAGAAAGTTCTGTTACCCCCTTGACATGATTATGACCGCAAATAAAATAATCAAACTCTTTTTCAGCGGCCAATGATTCCGCAAAGTTTAATAACCGATCTGTTTCGAAAACAATGTTGACTGGTTTATGCGCACGGCTCAACTGTGATAAACCTTTCATAAGACTAATAGCCAGATCCGGTTGAATCCCTGACAGAAGAGAAATGTTGAAGCGGTTCCTGATAAAACGGACAAAAAACTTGTAGCCAAGATCGCCTTCGCCGAGACCATCTCCATGGGCAATTACAAATTTACGACCGTCGAAAAGCAGCTCCTGCATACCATAGATTGTGTTGATCCCGAGCTCATCGTCAAAAAAACGGCCAAGATAAAAATCATGGTTTCCAGCAACATAGACGACCTTGATGTTGTGGCGCACTAGATCGGACAACAAACAAAAAAATCTGGTAAATCCCTTTGGAATCACATGGTGAAACTCCATCCAGTAATCAAGAATATCTCCAAGCATATAGAGACAACGACCTTCAGCCTTGATGATGGCAAAAAGTCGTTCGATTTTTTCCAGCTTGAGTTGCTCGCTTTTTTCGTCCTGAAGGCCTAAATGAATGTCACTGATGAAATAAATTGCCGACATTTCCCCCCTCTTTAGTTGATCTCACAAAAAACGGGAAGCGGCAATGACTGCAAGAGGAATGGTCAGGTTATCAACCTCTTTGGGACTCGCTCCTTCTACAACCGTTGCGATCAGCGCAATAATCAGAATTTTCCCGGCATTAAATGATTCAGGCACTATGAGATGAGAAAAAAAGAGACCGGCGGCAAGACTGCCAGCCAGAAACGCAAGACTCCCTTCAACACTTTTATCGCTGAGGACATGGTATTTCATTTTTCCGTAGCGGGTGCCGATGATTGGCGCCAGACCATCACCCCAGCCGAGCATTGCCATGGCCAAAACACCTGCAGGCTGTTTATAGTATATGGTACCACAGATCATGGCGACAATCACAAAATAGAGCGTCGCTCACCGAGCAGGAGCGGCCTGAAAAATATGATGATGAACGCCGCCGCCTGATTGACGCATACGCTGACGGACATAAATATGATTTTGAGCAGAAAGTCATCATATACGGCGAAG
>CAIYWF010000016.1 GCA_903929845.1 uncultured Chlorobiaceae bacterium
GACCGGCTCTTTCCGCCCGACATTGAAATTATAGCCGAACCCGGAAGATTTTTAGTTGCAACTGCCGCTTGGGTCGTGATGGAGATTATTGGTACAGCGTATCGTGATGGTAAACGATGTTATTACGTCAATGACGGGGTTTATCATACTTTTTCAGGGATTATCTTTGATCATTGCGAATATTCTTTAAAATCCTTCAAAGAGGGCAATGAAAAAATGTGTGCTGTTTATGGCCCCACCTGTGACGCTCTCGACACGATCACTCTGGCAAATCTTTTACCCACAGACCTTGCGATTGGGGATTTACTCTACAGTGAAAATATTGGAGCCTACAGTCACGCGTCATCGACTTTCTTTAATGGGTTTCCACCTGCAAAGGTCTTGCACATAAAGAGATAGATTGAGTTGTGCAGAATAATCCCAATCCGTTCCAGTCGCTGTAAAGATCTCATTCAACATGTTGTTTTTGCGGCGACTTTAAAAAACTTTCTTTTTCCCGCTCTGATTATTTTTGGTTCACTGAAGAACTCAATGTTCTCAGTGAAATCTTCTATTTTTCTGTCATCAACAGTCACTGATTTTTGCTGAATCATCCGGCGGGCATCACTTTTTGAAGAGGCAGCTCCAAGGGTTACCAGAAGCTCTATTATTGGAATGGATTGCAGGTCAATTTCAAGGAGATCAATGTTGTCGGGCGCTTTTTTATACACAAAGAGCTGATCGAAGTGGTGCTCAGCGCCCTCTGCCTCTTCCAGCGAAAAATAGGATGCCACTATTTGCCTTGCCAAAGCTCGTTTGGCTGTTCTCGGGTTGTCATTGATTTGACAGAGAATTTCCATGACAGCAGATTCTTTCTGTGGCAGCAGAAGTTTTGTATATGTTTCAATGAGTGTATCGGGAATGGAGAGAGCCTTGCCGTACATGTCGGCAGGGGAGTCATTGAAACAGATCGCATTGCCAAGTGATTTCGACATTTTTTCTCCACCTGCTGTGCCCACAAGCAGCGGCATTGTAATGCAGACTTGTGGTGTTATTCCATACTCTCGTTGCAGATCTCTTCCGACCAGGAGATTAAATTTTTGGTCGGTTCCGCCAAGTTCAACATCATTTTTCAGGTGTACCGAATCCATTCCCTGAGCAAGGGGATAGAGGAACTCATGAATGGAAATGGGTTCTTGTGCACGATATCTTCGCTCAAAGTCGTCACGCTCAAGCATCCGGGCTACAGTGTAGTGGCTTGAGAGACGGACAACATCAGCAAATGTCATTGCTCCAAGCCAGTCGGAATTGTAACAGATAGTTGTTTTTTGCGGGTCGAGAATCCTGGAAGCCTGATCGAAGTAACTTTTTCCATTTTCCCGTGCCTCTTCGGCTGAAAGCTGAGGCCTCGTCTTGCTTTTTCCGGAAGGGTCGCCGATCATTGCGGTAAAGTCGCCGATGATCAGAATAGCCTGATGGCCAAGATTCTGAAACTCACGCAGTTTTCGAAGGACGACCGAATGTCCAAGATGCAGATCCGGCCGTGATGGATCGGCACCGAGCTTTATGCGCAGCGGCTGGCCTGTTTTCAGGCTCTGGAGAAGTTTTTGTTCAAGTTCATCAACGCTGATAATTTCCACGACATTACCAACAATAATATCAAGCTGCTCCTGTACGGCTGGAAAACCCATCGATCCCCTGTTTTTTTGTTTTAGAATTGCTTTTTGATCTGTTCCATCTGCCTCTGGTTCTCCCGCTTCTTTATCGTTTCACGCTTGTCATAGAGCTTTTTGCCTTTAGCTATTGCAAGGTCAATTTTCAGAAGACCCTTTTCGTTGAAAAATGCCTTCAATGGTACCAGAGTAAGCCCTTTTTCATTGATCTTCGTCTGAATTTTCTGAATCTCCTTTTTATGCAGCAGGAGTTTGCGGCTCCGTTTCGCTTCAATCATCTCCATACGGTTGAGCTCGTATGGGGTGATCTGCATGTTTTCCAGCCACACCTCATTATGGTGAATGATAGCAAAGCTGTCACTCAAACTGGCTTGTCCGAGGCGTACGGATTTTACCTCGCTGCCGAAGAGCTGAATACCGGTACCGATGGTATCGAGAATTTCAAACTCGAATCTGGCCTTCCTGTTTTGAATGGCCTTGACGTATTCCTGTTGATGTTGCTTTTTCGACACGGTGACCTTTAATGGGTTTCTGTTTCCAGATATGCGGCGGGAATAATATTTCCGATATTGAGCACCAGAAAGGGATCCAGACATTTTTTTATCCGTGCCATCTCCCGTATGCCGCTTTCATGATACATTTCGACAAGATATTCTGCCTTAAGCTTCCCTATGCCGTGCTCTGCGGAGAGTGTTCCTCCCAAAGCAAGAGCCTTGCCTATAAATTCCCGATAAAGACTCTTTGCCTGTAAAAACTCCTCCCTGTTCCGGGGCAGGATGTTCAAATGCACATGACCATTGCCGATATGACCAAAAATAATATAGACAAAGCCATGTTGTTCGCAAGTGCTCCTGTAAAAATCAAAAAGTTCACGGAATCTTCTTTCAGGAACGGCCATGTCAGTGCTGATTTTGCTCTCCTGCTGTTTGCTGAGCCATTCATTGACCAGAAGCGGCAAGGTGTGACGAAACTCCCGCAACTTTGCCTGATCATAACGATCAAGCGCCATCCATGATTGGTCAATCATGGCATTGCAGGCTTTCATCTCTTCGAGGAGTTTTTCAAGGTCATTTTCTTCAGTATCCGGTGTTGTCTCCTGCTCGAAGAAAATTGCGCCCTCACTTCCTGCAGGCACTTCCGGATATTTTTCTGCAAGAAACGCAAGTGAATTTTTGTCAAAAAACTCTATAGCTCTTGGTGAACAAGCATGTTCCCGATCTTGAAGCAGACGGGTAAACCTGAACAGATCGTCGAGGTCTCTAAAATAGACAAGAGAGGAGATAACGGTTTTCGGAAGGGGAATCAGCATGAGATCAGCTTCGGCGATAATGCAGAGTGTTCCTTCAGAGCCGATAAAGAGGTCGATGAGATCCATTCCCTCCTCAGAAAAGTATCCTGCATTGTGTTTTGATGTTTCAGGCATAGAGTACTGCGGTCTCTGGAAGGCAATCTCACCCGCTAAAGGAAGGCTGAGGCGGAATATCCCGTTTTTGTCGGCCATACAGCTTCCTCGTGAAAGATCAAGCACATCCCCCTGTGGAAGAATAGCAAGGATTCTGGAGATATGTTTTCTGGTGGCGCCGTACTTGAAACTCCTTGCTCCAGAAGAGTTGTTTGCAATGGTACTACCGATAAAACAGAGTTTTTCCGTCGGATCAGGGGGATAAAACCACCCGCTCTGCTCTGCTTTTTTCTGGATGGTATCAAGGAGAGCGCCACTCTGTACAGTCATGTATGCTTTGTCGCTGGCGTATAGTACCGGTTCGCCTATCCGGTCAAACTTCTGCATGGATATGACATAATCTCCAAGGGGGATTCTTCCTCCAGTCGTTCCGGTTCCGTTTCCTGCGATGGTGAAACGACGGTGCTCAGTAATTGCACCTTTGAGAAGTTCGGAAAGATCATCGACTGTTTCAGGGAAAAAAACTCCCGGTGTATGGCCACTCTTTAAATTACTGGTATCCTCAAGAAATCCCTTGATCGATGCCTGATCATCCTTATAAATCATTCTACAGCTTTTCCTGTGTTGTTCTCAATGGTTGTTTCGGCAGCAGGTTCAGCACCCTTAACAGGTTTTTCAGGCTGAACATCCGGTAATGTGTTCTCTGTACTGTCAGGCGGTTCTCCGGCTGCCTCGAAGGGCTTTATTCCTTGCGAGGCGGAGGAAACAGGTATCGCTCCCCCTTTGATATAGTATTTTATAAGTTCACGGGCAATCGGCGCAGAAATGGCACCGCCGAAACCAGCGTTTTCGACAAGCACCGCCAAAGCAATTTTTGGATTCTCCACCGGCGCAAAGGCAATAAACCAGGCATGATCTTTGCCATGGGGATTTTGTGCAGTTCCGGTTTTTCCGGCAACGGTGACACCGGGAACATTTGCAAGTGTTCCCGTACCTTGAAGCACGACGCCTACCATGCCGTCATGGATAAGGTTGAAGGTTGTTTGTGAAATCGGAAGCTGCTGTTTTGCATACGTGAACGGGATATATTTACCGGTTCCCGTATCGCGGTATCCGTTGACGATATGAGGCTGGAAGATGATTCCATTGTTTGCCAGAGCGGCAGCATAAACAGCAAGCTGTACAGGCGTTGTGCCAAGCTCTCCCTGGCCAATGGCAAGGCTGACCAGATATCCTTTAGTCCACCTGTTTTCGCCATAGCGTTCATTGTAATAATCGGCTGATGGAAGAAGTCCTGACCTTTCTCCGGGCAGATCGATACCGGTTTTTTCTCCAAACCCGAACATGGCGCCGTATTTTGTCCAGTTCTCAAATCCAACGTTAAAAATAAGGTTATAAAAATAGACATTGGATGAAACCGTAATGGCATTTCTCATATTAACCCATCCGTGCCCCTTTCCTTCGTTACTGAGAAATTTTCTATGTCCGTAGATGAAAACGCCATTGTCGAGTATTTTCTTTTCAGGATCAATGCTTTTTTCCTCAAGCGCGGCCATTGCAAGAATCATCTTGTAGACCGATCCGGGAGGATAGACCGCCTGAATTGTACGGTTAAAAAGCGGTTTTTGCGGAGAGGTCAGAATATCATTCCATCCTTTGCGGTCGGTAGAACCGTTGAAAATATCAAGATCGTAGTCAGGAGCGCTGGCAAGGGCAAGGACGCCGCCGGTCGAAGGGTCAAGAGCAACAACAGCCCCGGATTTTCCGGTTTTTTTCAGCAGTTGTTCGGCAAGCTGCTGCAGCCCCCCGTCAATGGAGAGGTAGAGATCATC
>CAIYWF010000017.1 GCA_903929845.1 uncultured Chlorobiaceae bacterium
AAGGGATATTAATAAATTGCTTATTTAACTCGGCATCAGACTTTTGGGAAACTCTTCAGCCTTGGCCAAGGTTTGTGGCAAGAGTTACAAATTAATATTGTATATTCCGGCCATCACAGGATGCAAATATACTTATTTACAAGGGAAAAAGATGAGATCCACAAAGAATATCAGAAATATAGCCATTATTGCTCACGTTGACCACGGAAAAACAACTCTCGTTGATTCGATTTTTCAGAAAACCGGGGCTTTCAGGGATAACCAGCAGGTAAACGTCAGGGTACTTGATTCAAATCCACAGGAGAGAGAGCGAGGCATCACCATATTTTCAAAAAACGCCGCCGCAGTCTATAAAGATCACAAGATCAATATTGTTGACACACCGGGACACGCCGATTTTGGTGGCGAGGTTGAGCGGATTCTGCAGATGGTTGATGGAGTGCTGCTTCTTGTCGATGCCTTTGAAGGGCCTATGCCACAGACCAAATTTGTGCTGCGAAAAGCCCTTGAATTGCATCTGAAGCCGATTGTGGTCATCAACAAGATTGATCGCCCGCAGTCTGATCCCGTCAAGGTTCACGATCAGGTACTTGACCTTTTCATTGCCCTTGGCGCCGAAGAGCATCAGCTTGATTTTCCCTATATCTTTACATCGGCGAAACATGGGGTTGCCAAATACAGCATGGACGACGAGGATGGCGATATGAGCCTGCTTCTGGACATGATTGTCAAAGAGATACCGCCACCGGTCGCACATGACGAGGGAGGCTTCCAGATGCTGGTAACGACGCTTGACTACAGCGATTATATCGGAAAGATAGCCATTGGCCGTATCCAGCGCGGCAAGGTCAGCCCCGGCAGCCAGCTTGCAGTAGTTGGCCCTGATGGAGTGATGGGCAAGGGGACTGTTACAAAAGTCTTCCTTTTTGACAAACTCCAGAAAATCGAGTCCAAAGAGGCGACGTCGGGTGACATTATCGCTATTGCCGGTATCCCTGATGCCACAGTAGGAATGACCCTTGCCTCAGTTGACGATCCTGTATCACTTGCCTCTTTTGATATCAGCAAGCCGACACTATCCATGCTTTTTTCGGTGAATGATTCCCCTTTTGCAGGTTTGGAAGGTAAAGAGGTTACCAGCCGCAAAATTCGCGAGCGACTGATGAAAGAGAAGATGACCAATGTTGCGCTGAACGTCGAGGAGACGGAGAGCCCTGACACCTTCCGTGTTTCAGGAAGGGGAGAGCTGCACCTTTCTGTGCTTATTGAGACCATGAGGCGTGAAGGCTATGAGCTTGCCATCTCAAGGCCTGAGGTTATCATGCACGACGATGAGGACGGCAACCTTCTTGAACCGATTGAGCATGTCACCATTGATATTCCTGAAGAGTACACTGGCGTGATTATCGAAAAGATGGGACGCAGAAAGGCCGAAATGACCCACATGGGCACGCTCCGTGGGGGAATGGTCAGGATTGAATTTGAAATCCCTACAAGGGGTCTTATCGGTTATAACCTTGAGTTTACCACCGATACCAAAGGTGAGGGCATGCTTTCTCATGTCTTCTATAACTACCAGCCGTTCAAGGGCAAGCTGCCTTCTCGTGAAACTGGCGCACTTGTCGTCTCTGAAGCAGGGATTTGTGTCGCTTATGCTCTGAGCGCTCTTGAAGATCGCGGCACCTTTTTTGTGTCACCGAATACCAAGGTGTATGGAGGAATGATTGTTGGTGAGTCAACCAGAGGTCTTGATATTACCCTCAATGTCTGCAAAACGAAAAAGCTGAGCAACATGCGCTCTTCGGGCACGGATGAGTCTCTTCGTCTCACTCCGCCGAAAATTCTTTCGCTCGAACAGGCGCTTGAATTTATCAATGATGATGAGTTGCTGGAGGTAAC
>CAIYWF010000018.1 GCA_903929845.1 uncultured Chlorobiaceae bacterium
CGTAAGTTGCTTTCGGAATGCAGGCCCGAATAGCGGATAACGGCAACCTTTTTTCCTTGCACGGAACGCAGTGTTACGGCCGGATCGAGCGGTACGGGCAGCGTTTCAAGCCGTGATCCTTCAGGCATCACAAAGGCCATCACCCAAGCGCTGCCCTTCTTTTCCTGAAGCACCGGTGCCGTCATGGCGATTTTTTCACTGACAGGCTCCTGAAGAACGGGAGCTGTCATCGACAATTTCTCTTTTGAGCGGTTCTTGCCAAAAATATATCCGGCAAGACGGCTGAAACCCGGGGCTCCTGTCTGCCCGTACGCTCCGTCAATAACCGTTTCAGCAACAATCATCTCTCCATATTGCCTGACCTCAATATCCCCGTCCTTCTCAAGCGCCCTGTATGGCGGCTCAGATGCCGTACGCTTTCCCAAAACCGAACAGCCAGCAAGCATCAAGCTTGTCATCAGCAACAGCGACAACCCTGTCATCATATCCTCCTGTTATAATTCATTGTTTTTAACTCCGCGTTAGAAAAGGAAACAATCATAACCGGGAAAAGGTTTGAAAAAGCACTGTTCCCTTGATAAAGTTGCTATATTTTGTTGGAGCTGAGAGCGCGTCGCACAACAATATTTCGCAACTACAGAATCGACGGAAAGGTGCAGCCATGAGTCTGACTCCCAAAAAAAGGGTGGTCGCCATCGACTTCGGAACAAAGCGCATCGGCGTGGCTCAGAGCGATCCACTCTGGCTCTTCGCTCAGCCGGTCGGCACCTTTGACCGGGCTGGACTTTCCGGAGCCCTTGAGACAATGGTGAAGCAGGATGATATTGAGTTGGTTCTTGTTGGATATCCTCTGAGTGACGGTGATGAGAGCAATGCCATGACTGGAGTGGTTGACCGTTTTATTGAGGAGCTTCGTGTAGAGTTTCCGCAACTGAAGATTGAAACTGTTGATGAGCATCACTCGTCGAGGAGTGCACACCAGATTCTGATTGCTTCGGGAAAGTCCAGAAAGGAACGGCAGCAGAAAGGGAGGCTTGACCGCGCTGCGGCATGTGTGCTGCTCAGCGAGTATCTTGAACGTTGCGACAGGATCGAGTAGAGAAAAGTTTTCCTTTAGCTTTTGGGAGCGGCTTCTTTATCTTTACCATCATTGAGAATCACATTCACCCGCAACACTTTTTTATGAGTACTTCAGCAATGCTTGACGTTTTTAAATCAACCGGCGCCCTGCTTGATGGTCATTTCAGGCTGACGTCCGGCAGGCACAGCAATACCTACTTTCAGTGCGCCAAAGTGCTGCAACATCCTGAACATCTCACGACGGTCTGCAGCAGAATTGCTGAGCATTTCACCGAAAGCGGAGTAGAGACCGTCATCTCTCCGGCTATTGGCGGAATAGTGGTCGGAACGGAGGTGGGCCGCCAGCTCGGAGTAAAAACCATTTTTGCTGAACGGAAAGACGGAGTGATGACCATCCGCAGAGGCTTCAGCCTCGAACTTGGTGAACGGGTTCTTGTGATTGAGGATGTGATAACCACAGGCGGCTCTGTTGCCGAGGTGATTGCGCTCATCAAGAGTGCCGGTGCATCGCTTGTCGGGGTTGGCTCTGTTGTAGACCGCAGCAACGGACGAGTAAAGCTTGCCGACGACCATTTTTCTGTGCTTTCGATGGAGGTGATCAGCTATTCCCCTGAAGAGTGTCCACTCTGCAAGGAGAATGTGCCCATTGATGCCCCCGGAAGCCGCGCAAACAAGCAAAATTGAGAGGCATTACGGTGGATTCACCTATCAGCAGCATCTCATTTATCGGCCTCGGGTTGATCGGGATGTCCCTTTTGCAGGCCATAAAGCGCTCACCGCTTGCCCGAGAAAGCTCAATCCTCTTTCAGGGATTTGATCCGAACTTTAGCGAGAGTGACCGGCAATGTGTTGAAGAACTTGGTCTTGACAGGTTTATTGAAGATAAACAAGTCTTGTACAGCGCGGATCTGCTTATCCTTTCAGCACCGGTTGAGGTTAATATCGCTCTCCTGGAGGAGATAAAACAGTTTGCACCTCCCTCTACGCTGGTGAGCGACGTTTCGAGCACCAAGGCGCTCATTGCACACAAAGCCCAGGAACTTGGCCTCCCTTTTATCGGGATGCACCCCATGGCCGGCAAGGAACAGAACGGTTATCGTGAAAGCAATGAAGAGCTGCTGCGTGACCGGCGAGTTATCCTCTGTGACGACAACAGGCTGCTTGACAGCAAAAAAGGGATCTTTCTTATCAAGCTGCTCGAATCGGCAGGATGTACAACGCTGACCATGACACCGGAAGAGCATGATCGTGTTATCGCCAGAGTAAGCCATCTTCCCCAACTGCTGTCAACGCTGCTGATGGGCTACTGCGGAGAGTCGATCAGTAAATCCGGCCCGGGATTTGCAACACTGACGAGGCTTGCCGGCAGTTCATGGGAGATCTGGCGGGATATCATTGCCACCAACTGCGATAACAGTGCAGAAGAACTGGACGGTTGTTCCAAAGAACTGTCATTGCGTGCAAGTGAAGTAAGGCATCGGGAGCTCAAACAGCTTGAATCGCGCTTCAGTGAGGCCAATCGGCTCTATCAAACCCTTAAAGAGATGAACCGGTCATGAAATTTGCGATTGTTGTCAATGTTTTACGAGAAAACGCCCTTGTTCTTGCCCGCCAGCTTGCCACATGGCTTGACGAGCGGAAGATAGACTATGTTTTTGAAGCGCTCTCCGCAGAAAAACTGCTTATGGAATCGTCCGCTCCAATCGAGGAGATCAGCAAGCAATGTGACGCATTTATCTCACTTGGCGGTGATGGCACTCTTCTCTTTACATCGCATTACGCCGTCACCAAGCCGGTTATCGGTGTCAATGTCGGATTTCTTGGTTTTCTGACAGAGTTTACGCAGGCAGAAATGTTCAAGGCTATAGAACAGGTGGTGAATGGAACCAACACGATTCATACCCGTTCACAACTTGAAGCCACCGTCTGTATCGACAATGAGGTTCATCAATTCAGAGCGCTCAATGACGTGGTCATCGAAAAAGGTGCTTATCCTCGCATTCCGACCTTTATCATCAAGCTGGACGGAGAGCTGCTTAGTTCGTACCGGGCTGACGGCATCATTATTGCGACGTCAACCGGTTCAACCGCATACTCCATGTCTGCAGGTGGCCCGATCATTGCACCGAAATCAAGCGTCTTTGTAATAACGCCAATATGCCCGCACATGCTGACTGTCAGACCTATTGTTATCAGTGACGAGAAGGTTATTGAGGTGTCGGTCGATGCCCCGGACGGATTTTTCCCCATGAACTGTGATGGCAATCTTAAAAAAATGCTCAATCCGCAGGAAGGCATCACGGTAAGAAAGTCATCCGTGCTTATCAATCTTGTCGCCAATGAAAGCAGAAATTACAGTGAAATTCTGCGCACGAAGCTGCTCTGGGGCCGCGAGCATAATTTCGGCCAGTAACCGGTCGATTATCTTTCCGAAAAAATCTGCCAGAACCTCTTCATGAGTAACAGCATCAGTTCCGACTCACTCCACAAGCTGCTCGGGATTCCTCTGGATACTCCGCTGACCATTGATGAGATGTGCTGCCGGATGAAACCGGTCATCTATCCAGCGCCTCTTCTCTCGGTT
The DNA here is from genome assembly GCA_903929845.1 of uncultured Chlorobiaceae bacterium. Taxonomy (GTDB): domain Bacteria; phylum Bacteroidota; class Chlorobiia; order Chlorobiales; family Chlorobiaceae; genus Chlorobium. Next base: position 3,665 of record CAIYWF010000018.1, read on the forward strand.
CGGCTGGAGCAGTTTTGCCATGCTCTTGTCAAGGCAATGCAGTCGCTCGGCATAAGGGTTCTTTCAGAAGAGCAGGCATCCGGAGATGACGGACGGTTTGTGCCGGGAACGGTTATTCTTGCACCGGGTTATTTTCCCGACAGCCTGCTGGCAATCAACCGTGTGACCACCCTTTACAACAATATCATTGTCGGCATTTACGACGAACCGGCGCCGCTCACCCCCGAATCACTCCCCCAAGAGCGCCTGAATGCCATTGTGGGCAGACTGGCCCGCGATATGGTTCATATCCTCATTTTTGTGACCGACCACTCCTGGACCATCTGCACCATGAACGGCGGAGTCGTTACTTTTAATTCTCCGTATCCTTCGCGGAAGGATGTCCGTGACACACTGGTACCTAAACTCACTGCGCAGGTTGTCCCTCCAAGAGCTGAAGAACTTGACATAGAGCACGGAAAGCTGAAGACCGGAACTCCAGAGTTTGAAGCGGTTGCGGAGGATTTTTTGCACTGCAGCACCCTGTGGAGCAGCAATGCGTCTCTGTTAACGCACACCTCAACTGAAGGGCTCGAATACCGCAGCGCGTTTTACAAACGGATTGTTGCCCGCTATCTCGACCAGCGGAGCGGCATGAGCTACGGCTTTTTTGCACGCCAGTTGCCGGTAGCCGTACAGCCAGCGCTCATTGCTGCTTCTGAAGATACAGGGCTTCTCCGTATCCGTCTGCATGAGAAGAGCTTGTTTGTTCCTGTGCCGAAAATCAGCGTTATCACCACCAGGTCAGGGTGCAAAAAACATCATCTTGATCCGAAAAAAGATCTTGTGGAAATCGGGCTCATACAACGACAGGGAAAGGGACGCGCCTACCTGAAAACTCCGGAAGGGCTTTCGCCAGATACTGTTGCCAAGCCTTCTTTCGACACGCTGACTATTCTTGCTCATGCGCTGGGCAACGCCATGACGGCAAGCATCCTGATGGCTCTCAGGCCCGAATCCCGCTTCCCCGACCATCTCGTCCACCGGGGAGCCTCGATAACCCACTGGCATGATTATCCTGATATAGAACAGGTGCCAAAAGGGTACTATCTGCACGGAGAGTTCAATCCTCCAGTCGCCTGCTCAACACCGCAATCTGCGGCATACAGCCTGCTTGGAAAGATAGCGGCGCTTGAACAAGCCCTTGAACAGGGAACAGAGTACCGGGGAGATGTACATGTTGAGCCGAACCATGGCACCAATATTGTCGGTATGCTTTCACTTGCAGAAACGGCAAGGCTCATGAACCCTGCCCTGACCCCTGCGTTCACGCCTGAATTCATTACTGAAGAGTGAGCACTGCCGCGAGACACCCGGGGTTTATACCTCCTCTTCAGCTTTTTCAAAGTAGGGCCATTTGCCTTGACGGAGAAGAATCATCTCAACCAGCTCCCTGATACATCCCTTTCCGCCTTCATACCCGGAAATATATCCGACCCGGTTTCTGAGATAGTCGGCTGCATCAATGGCTGATGCGGGCAAGCCGACTTTTGAAAGCACCTCAACGTCGCCGATATCATCACCGATATAGGCACATTCGTCATCCACAAGATCGTGCCGCTGGAGGAAAGCTTCGTAGGAATAGAGCAGATTCTCCCCATTGAGGTAAAGATCACGCACCCCGAGCGCTTCAAGCAGCGGACGGTACCCTTCAGCATCCCGTTCTGATAAAACCGCAACAAGCACGCCCTGTTTCAGCGCCTCCTTTATCGCGACAGCATCCCTTACGGAAATTGAACAAATTTCCCCGCCATTGCAGTCAAAGGTGATCCTGCTGCCATTCAGCACTCCGTCAACCGGAAAAACAAGTGCCCGGACGGACTGAAGCGCCTCATCTATTCTTGATGATGGATCAGCCTGCGACGGCTGCATCCCGAAATATTGAAAACCTTCCAAGAGCGTATAATGTTTTAGAGTGAATGAAGAGCATGCACACACCGGTACAGGTGGAGCAATTGTTTGACCATTAAGCTGAAATCAGCCAGTGCCACCTGTGTGGCGGCATCCGAAAGGGCTGTTGACGGATGTGGATGTACCTCAAAAAAGAGGCCGTCAACACCGGCAGCTACTGCGGCACGTGCAAGTGGCATAACATACTGGCGTTCCCCGCCTGAAACACCCTGCCCGGCACCTGGAAGCTGAAGACTGTGCGTGGCATCATAAAGCACAGGATATCCCGATTCAGCCATTTTGGCCAGCCCCCGGAAATCAACAATGAGATTGTGATAGCCGAAGCTTGAGCCCCTTTCGGTAAGCATGACCCGGCTGTTTCCTGTACGGAGAACCTTGGCTGCGGCAAGCACCATATCCTCAGGAGCCATGAACTGCCCTTTCTTGATATTGACCGCCAAACCACTCTCTCCGGCAGCAACAAGCAGCTCCGTCTGGCGACAGAGAAATGCCGGAATCTGCAGCACATCAACATAACGGGCGGCAAGCGTCACATCTTTTGTTTCATGCACATCGGTAATCACCGGCATATTGTATCTCTGGCGAATCTCGGCAAGCACTTCAAGCGCCTCAATGTCACCAATTCCGGTGAAAGAGGATCCCGACGTGCGATTGGCTTTGCGATACGATCCCTTGAAAATAAAACGAACCCCCTCTTGCTCGCTGATGCGTTGCAGCTCTTCGGCCGTCTCCATCGCCATTGCGCGGTTTTCGATCACACAGGGACCTGCTATAAAAAGCGGACAGGAGTCATCGGGAACTGAGAGTGAACCAATCAAGAACTTTTGCACGTTGTTATCCGTTATCTTTTTATCGGTTAAAGTGAATTCCAGTTATGGCGTTCATGTTTTAAGCCTTAAATTTACAACAATAATTCTTATTCACACTCCGTAATCAAACGTTAATAACCATGAGTATTGCTGACACGAAACAACGGTTGGAGGAGATAGAAAAACAGCTCGCAAATCTTGTTGAGGAACAGACCGTCATAAAGGCCAAATGGGAAAGCGAAAAGGAGTTGATACAGTCGTCAAGAGATCTAAAATCGCAGATTGAACAACTCCGGGTGCAGGCCGAGGAGTTTGAACGACAGGGGGACTACGGCAAGGTTGCGGAGATTCGTTATGGAAAAACGGTCGCGATTGAGCGGCAACTGGAAGAGAACCGTCTGAAAATCGAAGAAAAAAAAGCTTCCGGCGATTTGATTATGAAAGAGGAGATTGATGCCGAGGATATTGCCGATATCGTCTCAAAATGGACCGGCATCCCTCTCAGCAAGATGCTGCAATCAGAGCGGCAGAAGCTCCTGCTGATCGAAGAGGAGCTGCATAAACGGGTTATCGGACAGGAAGAGGCGGTCAGCGCCGTCAGTGAGGCGGTCAAGCGCTCACGGGCAGGCATGGGCGACGACAAGCGGCCCATTGGCTCCTTTATCTTTCTCGGACCGACTGGCGTTGGAAAAACCGAACTGGCCCGCACGCTTGCGGACTATCTTTTTGATGATGAGGAGGCCATGATCCGCATCGACATGAGCGAATACATGGAAGCACATAATGTCAGCCGCCTTGTCGGAGCTCCTCCGGGCTATGTCGGCTATGAGGAGGGTGGACAACTCACCGAAGCGGTCAGGCGCAAGCCATTTTCAGTAGTGTTGCTCGATGAAATTGAGAAGGCGCATCCTGACGTTTTTAACATTCTCCTACAGATTCTTGACGATGGACGTCTGACTGACAGTAAAGGGCGTACGGTGAACTTCAAGAACACCATCATTATCATGACGAGCAACATCGGGGCGCAGCTTATCCAGTCTGAAATGGAGAGGTTGGAAGGGGCGAACCGTGAATCGGTGCTTTCCGGTTTGCAGGAAAAACTCTTCCAGTTACTAAAACAGAAGGTAAGGCCTGAGTTTCTCAACCGGATTGACGAGGTAATCCTCTTTACGCCCCTCACCAGAGAAGACCTGAAAAAAATTGTTTTGATTCAGTTTGAGCATATCAGGGCAGCGGCAACTCGGCAGCGTATCAGCCTCAGCATTTCTGATGCAGCAATTGCCTGGCTCTCCAATGCTGGTTTTGATCCGGCTTTCGGCGCGCGGCCACTCAAGCGAGTCATGCAGCGCAAGATCACCAACAAAATTTCAGAACTCATTCTTTCCGGAAAAGTTCAGGAGGGTGAGGGAGTTGCAGTTGATATGTCGGGCGATGAACTGAGTGTTATGAAAATCCCTTGAAAACGGGAGCGCAGTTGAGCAGCATCGCGCTGCTCCTTTTTTGGCTTCTGGCTATGCCATGTTACGCTGCGGAACCAGACAGCCTCTCTGTTCAAATCGGCCAGATGCTGATGATCGGCTTCCGGGGACTCAGCGTTGCCGAGTCCCCGGAGATAGAGGCGGATATTGTGCAACGTCATATCGGAGGGATTGTGCTTTTTGACTATGACATTCCCTCGAAATCCCCGTCAAGAAACATCAGCAGCCCGGAACAGCTCTCCCGCCTGACGCTTGAGTTGCAGAAGCTCTCCGGCATCCCGCTCCTTATTGCCATCGACCAGGAAGGGGGAAACGTCAGCCGCCTCAAACCGGCCAAAAGATTTCCGGTCAGCGTGTCGGCAGAGCATCTTGGGCGGCTCAACAATCCCGACAGCACCAGAGCCGCCGCCCGGCAGACCGCCCTAACGCTTAAAGCCATGCACATTGGCATGAATCTCGCGCCTGTGGCAGATCTCAACACCAATCCTGACAATCCGGTGATAGGCAAGCTCCAAAGAAGCTTCTCCGCCGACCCTGCGGTGGTGACCTGGAATATCAAACTTGTTTGCAGCACATACCGGGATGAAGGCATTATTCCCACCCTGAAACATTTCCCCGGTCACGGCAGTTCGACAACCGATACCCACCTTGATTTTACCGACATAACCGCAAGCTGGTCAGACAAAGAGCTGGAGCCTTACCGCGACATGATCGCCTCGGGTTACCGTGACGCCATCATGACCGCGCATGTGTTCAATGATAAACTTGATTCACTCTACCCGGCAACTCTCTCAAAAGCTACCCTCGACGGGATGCTGAGGGGCAGGCTCGGCTTCAAGGGAGTAATCCTGAGTGATGATATGCAGATGCGTGCCATTGCAGACCACTATGGCCTTGAGACGGCCATCAAACTGGCCATTGATGCCGGTGTCGATATCCTTATTTTTGGAAACAACACCTCGTATGACCCTGCCATTGCCTCAAAGGCAACGTACATCATCCATTCACTGGTTGCAAAAAAGATCATCACTCCAGAGCGAATTGACCTCTCCTGGCACCGGATTATGAAACTCAAACAACGTTATCACCTCGACCGCTCATGAAAACCATCTATCTTGTCCGTCACGCCAAAGCAGGCAGCGCACATTCAGGCGATTTTGACCGGACTCTCAACGAAGTGGGCCTAAAAGCTGCGCATTTTATGGCTGAACTGCTGGAGGAGAAGAGTGTTGTGCCGGATCTTGTGATTGCAAGCCCCGCAATCCGGGCCCTCACAACGGCTGAGATCTTTTGCGACATCCTCGGTTACCCGAAAGAGCAGATCGAGAAGCGAATTGAAATCTATGAGGGAGGTGCTGGACGTCTGCTGAAAATAGTCCAGCAGATCCCCGACAACTGCACAACAGCCATGTTATTCGGGCATAACCCGACCATGACGGCATTCTCAAACCTGCTTTCCAGAGATGGAATCGTCTCTCTGGCAACCTGCGCGGTTGCCCGGATTGATCTGCATATAAAATCCTGGGGTGATGCAGAAGCTGAAACAGGGAAGCTTGTCTGGCACGACTTCCCAAAAAAGCACCAGTAAGGGGTTAATCCCTCTCTTGCTTCGGATCGCGTGTCATCAACTCAAGAATCGCCTGCTGCACGTGCTTTGCGTCGAAAAGCATCTCGTACACCGCCTTTGTAATAGGCATTTCAACACCTGCGGTCCTGCTCAGTTCATAAACCGCTCTGGAGGTGTGAACGCCTTCGGCAACCATGATCATGGAGCTGATCACGTCGTCAAGCGAACGGCCACGACCAATCTCCTCTCCAACCGACCGGTTGCGGCTATGGCGGCTTAAACAGGTAACAACCAGATCTCCAATCCCTGCAAGACCGGAAATGGTGACAGCATCGCCACCCAGTTTGATGCAAAGTCTTGATATTTCAGCAAGTCCCCGGGTAATAATGGCCGCCTTGGCGTTATCGCCAAATCCAATACCGTCCGAAATGCCTGCGGCTATGGCGATAATGTTTTTGACCGAACCTGCGATTTCAACCCCGATAATATCGGTATTGACATAGACCCGGAACATACTGGTATGAAAAATCTCCTGAACTTTTTTTGCGGTAGCAAGCGAAGGGGAGGAGGCAACAACGGTGGTAGGCTGCGCTTTTGAGACCTCTTCGGCATGGCTTGGACCATAGAGCGCAACGACCTGTGAGGCACGCAGACCCGGAAGCACTTCAAGCAGCACTTCTGACATGCGCTTTCCCGTTCCAATCTCAATCCCTTTGGCAACATTAACCACGATTTTGCCGTCAAGCGCAATATCGCTGAAACCAAGAAGTGTTTCACGGAGGGCTTGGGATGGCACGGCGGTAACAATGATATGAGACCATGCAACAAGATCACGCAAACGGGCAACAACCAGCAACGTATCAGGAAAATGAACTCCCTTGAGGTAGCGGCGGTTCTCTCGTTCAGCTTCAAGCTTTGCGGCAAATTCAGGACGGTGGGCCCACAAACGAACCTGATAACCCTTTTTTGCAAGAAGCACTGCAAGAGTTGTCCCCCAGCTTCCAGCCCCCAGTACGGCAATATTCATCAGGATGTCACGGCCTTACGAATGCTTTCCAAACGTCACACGACTCTCTGTCCCTGATATCAGTCGCCTGATATTGGCCCGGTGTGTGTAGAGAATGGCAAGCGCAACAATGAGCCCGAAAATCATGAGATGATAGTCGAGGCTGTCATGAAAGAAGAGTTGGGAGCCAAACAGTTTGACATAATAGTCAAGACCTCCGCCAAGCTCAAAAAAGTACTTGCGAACGGCAATAATAAGGGGAAAAGCAATTGCCGCAAGCATGGAAGCAACGGAAACGTGCCGGGAAAGATAAACGGTCAGAAGAAAAATCCCGACAACTATCAACATACTTACCGGAGCAATGCCGATCAGCATACCGGCCGCCGTACTGACCCCCTTGCCTCCCTTGAAACCGGCAAAAAGAGTAAACACATGACCAATGACGGCGCTCATGCCAGCAAGAAGCCGCAGGGCAACCTCATTGATGTCAGGAAATGCGCCTATCGGATGAAGTCGAAAAAAGGCAACAACAGAGACTGCGGCCACAACGCCCTTGACAATATCGATAAGGGTAACAATAAGCCCGGGCTTCCAGCCAAGCACCCTGAAGGCATTGGTTCCCCCGGCATTGCCACTGCCGAATTGACGAATATCAATCCCCTTGAGCAATTTTCCCGCCATGAGACTGGTAGGAATAGAGCCTATAACATAGCTCACCGCCAAAATGGCCAGCAACGTCAGCATAAACTTTTTTGATTATCAGGTTCTTGATACCTTTCCAATAATGTACGCATTTTCTCCCTGAGATTTCAAGCGGGAGAGCACCCTCTCTACCGCATTTTTTTCAACAATCATCACCAATCCCACACCAAGGTTAAAAGTTCTGCGCATATCCTCTTCGGGGACGTTGCCCTCCTTGCGGATAATGTCGAAAATGGCTGGCTCCGGCCAGGAATTCCACTCAACCTCAAGCTTTAACCCATCAGGCACAATGCGCATGGTGTTGCCCATGAGACCGCCGCCGGTAATATGCGACAGCCCCCTGATTTCAGGCGAGCCAAAGAACGGCTCAATAACTGAGAGATAGGTGCGATGTACCTTCAGGAGCGCCTCGCCAACTGTTCCCTCAAGACCCGGAAACGTTTTGCGCATCCTGCCCTCAAGCACTTTTCTTGCAAGAGAGTAGCCATTGGTGTGCAGACCGGTCGAAGGCAGGCCGAGCAGCACGTCACCCTCTCTGACGGCAGAGCCATTGATGATTTTTTCATGATCAACAACTCCGACAATAGAGCCCGCAAGGTCAAAATCATTCTCCTGATAGAGGCCGGGCATCTCGGCAGTTTCGCCGCCGATCAGCGCACAACCGTTTTCACGGCAGGCATTAACCATTCCCGTCACAACAGCGGCTGCAATCTCAGGCGTCAGTTTGCCACAGGCATAGTAATCAAGAAAGAAGAGCGGCTTTGCTCCGCAGACAAGAATATCGTTCACACAATGGTTGACCAGGCATGAGCCGACGGTATCGTATTGGCCAAGCTCGATGGCGATCTTGAGTTTTGTGCCGACTCCGTCAATGCTGCTGACCAGCACCGGCTTTTTATACTGAGAAAAATCCGGCAGAAAAAAGCCTCCGAAAGCACCGATATCAGTGATGACCCCCGGCGTAAAGGTCTGGCGCACCTGCGGCTTGATCATTCGAACAAACTCCTCACCCGCACTGATATCAACTCCGGCCTTTTTATAATCCATTCTTCAGTACATCTTGTGGTTAACGGCTTCCAGCCGGTGTTTCAAAAATTGCGTGATCCTCAGGAGCAGAGAAAAACTCCTTGTGGAGATTGTTAACGGCTATTGCAACCTCAGGCTCTTCGACCACAAAGCCGACATTGATCTCCGATGCTCCCTGGGATATCATCCTGAGGTTGACATTTTTCAAGGCGCTGAAAATTCTGCCAGCTACACCGCGAGACATACGGAGATTGTCGCCTACAACGCTTATGGTTGCAACATTATGCTCAATCTCGACATCACCAATACTTTTCAGATCCTGAATCAGCTCGTTACTGAAACTCTTGTCGTCAACAGTGAGCGACACTGAAACTTCACTGGTTGAGATCATCTCCACCGACACACCGTAACGGGAGAAAACATCGAACAACTCGTTCATGAATCCGTGGCGCCCCATCATGCGGTTTGAGCGGATATTGATAATGCACTGCCCCTTTTTCACCGCAATGGACTTGACAAGCCCCTCGTAACTCATGCCCGAAAGGCGTTCGGGATCATTGGTGATAATAGTGCCCTTAGCGTCGGGGTGCAGCGAGTTCAGCACATAGACCGGAATATTTTTCTGCACGGCAGGAGCAATCGTATCGGGATGGAGCACCTTGGCGCCGAGATAGGCAAGCTCCGCCGCCTCCGAAAAGGTCATCACCCTGATGCTCCTTGCTTCAGGCACAAGGCGCGGATCGGTGGTCATGACGCCATCAACATCAGTCCATATCTGAATCGAGTTGTCGTTGAGCCATGCTCCAAGCAGAGCTGCCGAAAAGTCCGAACCGCCACGACCAAGCGTCGTAGTCCGGCCATCTTTTGTCGCTCCAATATAGCCCTGGGTGACAACCGTTGTTCCCTTTGCAAGCAGGGGACGTATGATCTGGTTCACCTTTGCTTCGCACACCTCATCAAGCGGGCGGGCAAAACCGAAATTGTCGTCGGTAATCATCACTGTACGGGCATCCACCCATGCAACATTATGCCCCAACTCTTTCATTGCTGCGGCAAAAACGGTCGTTGAAAAGAGTTCGCCAAATGAGCAGAACATGTCTCTCGAACGCTCAGTCAGCTCGCCCACAATATCAACTCCCTTGATCAGCATTTCAAGTCGGCCACAAAGCTGCTCTATAGTGCTTGCAAGCCCCGCCTTCAGGGCTGCATTCTTGATCAGCTCATCAACAAGCTTGAGATGGAAGCTGCGCACCTCACCGGCAAGCGCCATCGCCTCATCAAGTGCGCTGCACCCTGCGGCATCGGCAATATGAACCAGCTTATTAGTAATACCGCTGCACGCGCTCAGCACCACAAGCGGAGTACCCTTCTTCTCCTCCCTCGCAACAATTGAAATAGCCTGCTGCATGGCCCGGGCCGTCCCTACGGAGGTCCCGCCGAATTTCATTACCGCCATATAACTTTTAAACCAGTGAGTTAACTATTATCTTATTCTCATGAAATCCAGAGCCATTTATATCACTTCATGGCATCTCTCCATGAAACTCTCCAAAACGTCGCTACTCCTCTCTCTCATTGCTCTGACACTGTTCGGCCTGAGCAGTTGCCAGAGTTTCAGGACAGGTTCAGGCTATAATTTCGAATCCAAATATAGTTTAAAAAAGAGAAAAACGCATATCTCCTGTACGACTGAAAGAGGTGGCCCCACGGTCATCAAACCCCTTCCCCTGAAAGTATCAGAACAAACGTTTGATCGCCTTTTTTCCTCCATTGATGAACTCCTCGGCACACCTTACCGCAGTGGCGGGAGCACCCCGGACGGCTTCGACTGTTCCGGGTTTATGCAGTATCTCTACAAGCAACAGTTCCGAATGATCCTTCCACGCACCACCGGAGAACTTGCCCTCCTCGGCAGTGTGGTGCCTGAAAGTAACCTGAGACGCGGCGACCTTGTCTTTTTCAGTATTGACGGCAACAACATCGACCATGTCGGCATTATTACCGACCGTAATCGCTTCACACATGCAGCACGAACCGGTGTCAGAGTTAACGAGCTGTATGAGCCCTATTACCGAAGCCACTACGCTTTTGGCGCACGTATCATAACGCCGGAGTGACCTTGTTTGCTTCAAGAAATGGCTATATTCGCCTGTACAACCTTAACCCCATTTTATGCCGCAACCCGGATTGAACAATTACTTTGAACTGGCCTTTGACCTTGAAGCCGATCTTCACGAACTCTGCATTGCCCTGCTTGCTGGAGAGGGCATAGAATCTTTTCTTGAAGAGGATCATCGGCTGCTCGCCTATCTGCCTGAAGCGGAATGGACGGCAGAAAAAGAGCAGGCCATCCGCACCATGCTGCAAGAGAGGCTGGGGAGAGTTCCCGAATATCTGGCAACCCTGATTGCCGACAGGAACTGGAATGAGGAGTGGGAGGCAACCCTTGAACCTGTCGAAATATCCGACCGGTTGCTGATTGTCCAAAAAAACAAGGGCACCCAGGGGAAGCCCGGCCAAATCGTCATTGAAATCAATCCGAAGATGTCTTTCGGCACCGGCTACCATGCCACAACGCGCCTGATGCTGCGGCAGATGGAGCAACTCGATCTTCAGGATAAAAAAATCATGGACATCGGCACCGGCACCGGCGTTTTGGCCATTGCCGCCCGCAAGCTCGGCAACAATCTGCCCATCCTCGCCTTCGACAACAACTCATGGGCGGCTGAAAATGCGGCTGAGAATATTTTAGAAAATAATGCGCCGGATATTCACATCAAACTCCTTGATGCCGAAGAGGATCTTGTTCTGAATTTGAAAGAGGGCTACGACCTGATTCTGGCTAACATCAACAAAAACGTCATCGACCGCATTCTTCCGGCAATTCGCAAATATGCTCCCGCCGCCCCGGTGCTGCTCTCCGGCGTGCTGGTCTATGATGAACCATGGCTGAAAAGACTGAGCAAACAGCTTGGTTATGAGATGGTAAAGACTATTTATGAAGACGAATGGCTCTCAGCTTATATCCGACCGCTATGAAAAAAAGAGTCTCCTGTATTGATATCGGCACCAATACCGCCCTGCTGCTGATAGCCGATCTTGAACCGGAGAGTGGCACCATCCTGCCGGTTTTCCACAAACAGACCATTCTGCGACTGGGAAAAAATGTTGATGCAGAGAAAATTATCGACCAGGCTGCCCTCCAGCGACTCATCGACTGTATGGTTGATTATCGCCGGATAAGCGATGAATATGGCTCCGAAACCACAATTGCCGCAGGCACCAGCGCACTGAGAGATGCCAAAAATCGCGCAGAGGTTATTGCTGCGGTTGAGCGTCCGGCAGAAGTAACCATTCAATGTATCTCAGGCCAAGAGGAGGCTGAACTCACCTTTTGCGGCGCCGTTGCAGGAATGAACGATCTGCCGGAACTCTTCACCGTTATAGACATTGGAGGAGGCAGTACCGAAATCTCCATGGGCTCACTTGAGGCTATAGAAAAGAGCGTCAGTATAGACATCGGCTCAGTGCGGCTGACCGAACGATTCTTTTCAACATTGCCGCCATCACACGAGGAGTTTGCCGCTGCCAAAGCGCACATCAATCAGCTCTTTACCTTGAATATTATCCCTTTCTTTGCTGGGCGTGAACGGATTTACGGTGTTGCTGGTACCCTGACCACCATTGCGCAGGTGAGCCAGGGACTGAAACACTTTGATGCCTTGAAGGTGCATAACTATCCGCTCCAGTATCAGGATGTGCATGCCTTTCTCGAAAAGCTTAAGGTGAGCACCCTTGAGGAGATCATAGAACTCGGTATTCCCGACGGGCGCGCCGATGTTATCACTATGGGAACCCTCATTCTGCACCAGTTCATGCGCCTGCTTGGTGTCGGCAAGATCCTCGTCAGCATTCAGGGGCTGCGCTTCGGCCTTGCGCAAAAGGAGCTGCTTCGTCTCCAAGGAAACGTCTGAGGGCATAGATGCAGAGCGGATGGCCCGCAGCATCCCTGGTAAAAAAGAGAAAAGCCCTCTCGCTCTCAAGAAGCCGGTATTTTTTCCGAAGCTCTTCCGCCGAAAGAGGAAAATCGCGCCGTTGGATGCTTGCTCCTGCAATGGCGTAGTGCTCCAGAAAAGCCCTGAAGCTTTTCGGTTTGTACGGAATGCACTCAACCACGCGGAACGTCCTGCCGGGGAAAGCCTCAATTTTGCGGTCACTGGTGAGATAATCAACGCTCTTGTTCACAAACTTGAGGCCAGAATCCCGCGCAAGCACCGCCGAAAGCCTCGCCTTGATAATGGCTGGATCAGGCTCATAGAGGTACTCGTTTACCGCTACCGCAACTACTCTAGGCGCCTCTCCAGCCCCGACAACTTCAGTTATTTCTGCCGAATCAGAGCTTAGGCAGACCGCATTTACCTGCACAGGCCCATCCAGCGGGTACGCGCGATCAAGCAGCAGCAGAATCTCCTTGCATTCACGATCAACCGACACCACAATAATCGTGTGCAGGGCTGGCAACAGCTTTTTCAGCCCGCTGATTTCGAGAGCCGGAGAGGCTTTGATGCAGACCTTCGGAGCTTTTTGGAGCAGCAGATTATGGCAGGCCACAACATCCGGGCTTCCCGCCTCCAGTGCTATTGAGCGTTGTCCTTGTTCACGGCGCGCAGGATCAACATAAATCCAGTCGAAAGAGTTGTTCGGGTACTCCGCAAGTATGCTGATGCTATCGCCGTTCTTTAGCTCGACATTTTTGATACCGCTCACCTTCAGGTTATGCTCAACCACTGCACACAACAACGAATCACGCTCACAGTAAACCAGATCCTGAAATACCCTGGCCAGCGACATTGAGTCAACGCCAAGACCTCCGCTTAAATCGATGAGCTTTTTCCCTGGCATAAGCGAAGCTTTGTATACAGCCGTACGCTCACCAGAGGACTGTTCCAGCGCCAGTGGAGTATAAAGCAGGTTGTGCTTTGAGAGTGTGGGTAACTTTTTGATGGCTTTCTGCTGGCAGGCAAGCTGTTCAGCCATAGCACGAATCGGCAACTCCTTACGACCATGAAACTGCATGGCAAAAGCTGCCGGATCGTCAGTGCGATACTCGGCAAGCAGAGCTTGAATGTCAGATTGCAAGAGTATTTGGAGTTCGTCGTGGGTCATTCAGCTCTCTTCAAAGTAGTCCGAATCAAGCCGCTTCAGCTCATATACTGCATCTGTGGTCACCGCCACGCCAAAATCAATCATAAAGTCAGCCAGCTCATGACCACTGATCAAAACGATCTTACTCTCGATGGCTTTGACAAACTCATGAGCGCTTTTTGAAAAATCTGATGTTGTAATAAAAATGCCTTTTCGGGCACGCTTGCCTTGTAATGCACCGGCAAACTTTTGAAGTTCCGGTCGGGAGACCGTTGTTTCCCATCTCTTTGCCTGAATATAAATAATGTCAAGGCCCAGCCGATCCTCTTTAATGATGCCGTCAATACCTTCATCTCCACTTTTACCGACAGCCTCACCGGCATCTTTTATTGAACCACCATACCCCATTTTTACCAGCACTTCGACCACCACTTTTTCAAAAAAAGCCGGTGACGATAATTTCAACTGGACAAGAAGTTCATTCGCGAGGCTTTCACGCAACACCATGTACGCATCTTCCAGGCGTTCAGCGGGCGTCTTTGTTTCCAGCTCTTTTGATGTTGAATCTTCAGTGATCTGGTTATTCTGATGAAGCTCTCTGACAGAACGGTATTCTGGAAACTTACGAAGAAAAGCCAGATTGATCACTTTCGGGGATTCTCCCAATACTGCCACTCCCCTTTCAGTGATTCGAAAAACACCACGTCGGACATTTTCGAGAAGAGACGCCATTTTCAAATGAGCCTTTGCCCAAGCCACACGATTATCAAAAACACGTTGCTGAGCGCTTGGCAGCATTTGCTTCAGCTCTTCTGGAGTTAATTGATACTCGCGGGCCAGTGCCTCGACCATTTCGCGACTGTTGTGTTCTTGTCCATCACTGCAGAGTTTGAGCAGGGGAAGCATAATGCTCTGAAAATCAGGAATCGGCATTTCATTTTTTCTTTGTAAGTGAATCAATAATTTATCTGACGGCGGCAATAGTATTAGCTTAATTCGAGTTTGACCAATATTTTTGCGACACTGAGAATGTAAGCATTGCCATAATTTCAGTAAGGAGATCCCGCCCTGAGGAGGTCACAGTTTATGAAAACAGAAGAATTTTACAAAGCGTTTGATGACGGTTCAGATATCACCCCGTACCTTAATCTGAACAAGGCGCGTCGGATAAAACAACCGCATAAAAGGGTGAATGTTGACTTTCCGGATGATCGACTCGCTTGATAAATAGGCGACCCGTCTTGGAGTATCGCGCCAGTCGGTGATAAAAGTCTGGCTTGGAGAGCGCCTTCAGCAGCAGAAGACGTGAATCAACGGGGTGATTGTTGTCAAAAAAAAAGCCCGACATTGCTGAAGGGCTTTTATAAAAACTCGGCGACGACCTACTCTCCCGCGGTTAAGCAGTACCATCGGCTCTCCAGGGCTTAACTACTCTGTTCGGAATGGGAAGAGGTGATCACCTGGGAAA
>CAIYWF010000019.1 GCA_903929845.1 uncultured Chlorobiaceae bacterium
ATGGTGACATCAATGATTGCCATTCGTGGATATTATTTGTTGAAAAAAACACTGAACTCACCGAACGCCTGATCAAGCAACGCTTTTTGCTGGAGGGCATGTGTTGCGGCGTAGCCGCATGCGGTTGAGGCTGATGCGAGTCTTCCTGCATAGCCGAACTGCTGGCCCGGCGTCATTGCTTTCATGATATAATGCTGGAGAAACCGCCAATACCCCTGATTTTTTGGCTCATCCTGACACCAGACAATATCCTTCAGTTGAGGATAGAGCGCAAGCTCAGCGCCAAACTCCTCAAGAGGGAAAGGATAAAGCTGTTCGATACGGATAATGGCGACATCTTCAGCCGTGTTTTCCCGTCTGCGGTTCAGAAGATCATAATAAACCTTGCCGGAACAGGCAATAAGTCTCTTTACTTTTTCAGGATTTGCTGTCGTATCACTGATAATGTTCAGAAAATTTCCAGTGGAGAGTTCGGCAAGCGCAGAGACAGCTTCCTTGTTGCGGAGTAGTGATTTAGGGGTGAGAATGACCAGCGGCTTGCGGATCATGGTAGTCATCTGCCGGCGAAGCAGGTGGAAAATCTGGGCAGGGTTGGTCGGCTGACAAACCTGGATATTGTTCTCGGCGCAGAGCTGCAGGAACCGTTCTGGTCGGGCTGATGAGTGCTCCGGGCCCTGTCCTTCATAGCCGTGAGGCAGCATGAGGGTCAGGCCTGATGCAAGCCCCCATTTCACCTCTCCGGAAGTGATGAACTGGTCAATCAATACCTGTGCTCCGTTGGCAAAGTCGCCAAACTGGGCTTCCCAGATCACCAGAGTATCGGGTGCAGAGATCGAGTAGCCGTATTCAAACCCAAGAACCGCCTCTTCGGAAAGAACGGAGTCGATAACGGTAAAGGCAGCCTGGTTGCTGGCAACATTCTGAAGCGGTATGTAGATGCCCGAATCCCATTTTTCACGTTTCTGATCATGCAGTACGGAATGACGGTGCGAAAATGTAGCCCTGCCGCTGTCCTGGCCGGTGATGCGTATCGGGTAACCGCCAGCAACAAGTGATGCAAATGCAAGATGTTCACCCATACCCCAGTCGAGAAGTTGTTCTCCTCGGCCCATGCGGGCACGGTCATTGACCACCTTTTCAACCAATTGGTGAAGCTTGAACCCTTCAGGGATTTTGGTGATCATCTCCGAGAGTCGTTTGAGTTCGGCAAGAGGAACGCCGGTTTCGGAGACTTCATCACGCACTGTTGACGGTTCCGCTGTAAAGATGGTTTTGTTGACGAGTACCGGATTTGCGGTGTATTTTCCTTCATCCAGATCCTTGCGGAATTGCTGGCTGAGCTTTGCGGCATACTCTTCGTTGATGATTCCCTGGGATTCAAGCCTTTCTGCAAAGAGCTTCCGGGTGCCGGGGTGCTTGTCTATCTTCTTGTACATCAGCGGCTGGGTCATGGCTGGTGTATCCTGTTCGTTATGGCCAAGCTTGCGGAAACAGATAATATCAATAACCACATCGCGTTTAAAGGCCTGCCGGTAATCAAGTGCCATCTGTGTAGCAAGAACAACCGATTCAGGATCGTCGCCATTGACGTGCAGCACCGGCGCCTCAATCATCTTGACCACATCGGTACAATAGGTTGTTGAACGGCTGTCGCGAGGATCGGAGGTGGTAAAGCCAATCTGGTTGTTGATAACAATATGAACTGTTCCTCCAGTGCCATATCCTCTTGTCAGCGCAAGATTCAGCGTCTCCATGATAACACCCTGTCCGGCAAAGGCTGCGTCGCCGTGAACCAGAATCGGCAGCACCTGTGAACCGTCCCTGTCGCCCCTGCGTACCTGGCGGGCTTTTACGGCTCCCTCTACTACTGGATTGACAATTTCAAGGTGAGAGGGGTTGAAGGCAAGAGAGAGATTGATCGGTCCGCCGGGAGTGGCAATGTCGCTGGTAAAGCCCTGATGATATTTTACGTCGCCGGAGGGAAGATCAGCAGCATGTTTACCCTCGAATTCCGCAAAAAGATCCAGTGGATTTTTCCCCATGATATTGACAAGCACATTCAATCGTCCCCTGTGGGCCATACCGATGACAATCTCCTGCACTCCAGCTTTTCCAGCCCGCTGGATCAGTTCATCCATGGAGGCAATAAAGCTTTCACCCCCCTCAAGAGAGAAGCGTTTCTGGCCGATAAAACGAGTGTGCAGATAGCGCTCAAATCCTTCTGCGGCAGTTAAGCGTTCAAGAATATGTTTTTTCTTCTCCGCAGTGAAATCAGGTTTCGATCGTATCGTCTCGAACTTTGCCTGCCACCACCGTTTTTCCGTCTGGTCAGTGATGTACATGAACTCAATGCCAAGTGTACCGCAGTAAGTCACACGCAGATTCTGAAGCACTTCGCGCAGAGGCATGCTTTCCTTGCCAAAATAGGTATTGCTTGTGTTGAAAACAATATCCATGTCGGTATCCGTGAACCCGTAAAAGGAGGGCTCAAGATCGGGAAGCGCAGGTCGTTCCTGACGTTTCAGGGGATCAAGATCTGCCCAGCGTGAACCAATGTTGCGGTAGGCGGCGATCAGTTTCTGTACCGACACCCGTTTACGCCCCAGTTCGGCATCGGGATTTGCTACAACACGGCAGATTGGTCCAAGACGAGCTCTTTCAGCAAATGATGCCTGGACGGGTGAGTGCGCGATATCGCGCGCATCGGTGCCGTTCGTCCCGGGCATATTTTGCATGGCATCAAAGTACGCCCGCCACGTTTCAGAAACAGAGCCAGGATTGTCGAGATAGGCTTCATAAAGATCTTCGATATAAGGGGCATTTCCCCCGGAGAGATAGGAACTGCTGCTATACTGATGAATCATGGTGTGACGTGCTTGTCTTTCAAAAGGATTATATGATACAAAGGGATGATAGTCTATAAAAGAAAAGGTGTTAGTCGTTGATTGAACCACTCTTTTGCAGGTACTGCATTTTAACAAATGTTAACCGACATGAAGTATAATAAATAACAACTGTTATTGCGAAAGATTTAACGAAAATCAAGCGAACAAAATCATAGTGGCCCATCCGCTAAGAGCAGAGAGGGCAGGTTGGGTTGCGGTAAAGGGGGATTTTGCGGATGGTCATGGTGAGAGTATCGCAGGTCAGCAGGGTGTTGATGAGTGGTGTACCGATGGAGAGGATGTGTTTTATGGCTTCGGTGGCCTGGATGGAGCCGATGATGCCGGGTACTGCACCGAGTGGTCCTTTTGGGATGCTGGCGGCCGGGACTCCCTCTTCGTGGAAGAGGCAGTGGTAGCAGGCGGTAGTGCCGGGGTGGACGGTCATGGTCTGACCATAGAACTCTCTGATCCCTGCGTGGGAGTAAGCTTTTGCTGCATTGTGGCAGGCTCTGGAGATCAGGAATTTTGAGTCGAAGTTGTCGGTGGCGTCGATGACAAAGTCGTACGGCGCGAGAATTTCCAGAGCGTTGTTAGCAGTGAGCCGGAACGGGTAGAGGGTGAGTTTGAGGTCAGGATCGAGGTCGAGAAGCCGTTGTTTCGCAGAGGTAACCTTATCTTTTCCGATTGAGTCGGTGGTGTGCAGAATCTGTCGCTGGAGGTTGCTGAGATCAACCTTGTCACCATCCATGATCCCGATGGTGCCTATGCCTGCTGCTGCGAGATAAAAGGCGACAGGGGAGCCGAGCCCCCCGGCGCCGATGACCAGTACTTTTGCCTTGAGCAGCTTCACCTGTCCCTTTTCCCCGATCTCTTGCAGTGCAATGTGGCGGGCGTAACGTTCGCGCTGGCTGTCACTCAGTGTGTTGTTCAGTGGCATGGTTGTCCTTCCTCTGGTTGCATTGCCAGTTTTAAGTTGGATGATGGGCCGTTATAGGAGAGTTCCCAGTTTTTGAAGACCGGTTCAATGTTCTGGCGGCGCAGTGCAGTACAGAACTCTTTGGCGGTTCGGTCGTCAGATATTTCAAATTGCCCCTTGCCAGTTTTCTTCTTCCTTTCTTCGTTCTCACTCTCATAATATCCTCCAACAGTAGTCCTGCTCTCGATGCTCATTCTGGTAATTCCAAGTCCTGCCATGCCATCACGGAAGGTTGCGCTCTCCCTCGTTGAGAGAACCAGTTCCGTATCGGGAAGAGCAATGCGGAAGGCAAAGATTATTCTGGCAAGAAGGTGATCGTCAACCGGGAAGGGGGGCTCATAACCCCCGGTCTGTGGTCTCATGCGAGGAAACGATACCGACATGCCTGCACGCCAGTACGTGCGCCCGAGGTGTCGAACATGGCGATAGAGGCTCAGTACATCTTCAACTGGATCGGAAAGACCGAGCAGAACACCGAGCCCGACGTTTTTTATACCACCTTCAAGTGCGCGGGCCGGAGTTTCAAGTCGGGCGATAAAATCTTTTTTAGGGCCCCATCGGTGCAGTGTTTCGTATCGTTCGCGGTTGTAGGTCTCCTGGTAGATAGTGATACCGGTGCATCCACTGTCGGCAAGTGCCCGGTATTCGTTGACGCTCATCGGAAATGCTTCAACCGAGACGCGCTGCATCTCTTCTGCGGCGATGGCAACACTTCTCTGAAGATAGTCGAAATCTGCAGCGGCAGTGCGTTCGCCGGTAAGCAGGAGAATATCGCTGATGCCAAGTTTTTTCATTGCGCCCAATTCGCGACGTATTTCATCCGGTTCAAGGCGGTGGCGCGGCGTTTTCCGATCGGAGGCGAATCCGCAGTAGGCGCAGCCGCTTGAGCAGTAGTTCGAGAGGTAGAGCGGGGCGTAAAGGGTCATGGTGCGTCCAAACCGGCGCTGGGTGATTGCTCTCGATTCGGCAGCAAGTGTTTCAAGGGAACGTGATGATGCAGGCGACAGCATGGCGGCAAGGGCCGTTGTGTCACGATTGTCGGAAAGCCATTCCGGTAAAGTTGTCATCAGACTGTTCCCAGAAAAGAGGTGAGAGGACTTGTTGCCACGGCGGAACCGCTTTTCTGCATCAGCCCGGCCCTGAATGCTTTTCTTCCAGCCGCTACAGCCTCTGCGAAAGCCTCTGCCATTGCTGGCGGGTTGCCTGCTGCTGCCACGGCGCTGTTTACCAAAACAGCTTCACAACCCATTTCCATGGCGTGAGCCGCCTCGGAAGGGGAGCGCAGTCCGGCATCGACAATGACCGGAATGCCGCTTTCACGGATGATGATGTTGAGCATCCCGGAGGTGGCGAGTCCCTGTCCGCTGCCGATAGCCGAGCCGAGCGGCATCACCGACGCGCATCCAACTTCCTCAAGCCTCTTGGCCAGTACCGGGTCTGCGGCAATATAGGGCATCACCAGAAACCCCTCTTGTGCCAGAATCCGGCAAGCTTCATACGTTTCGATGGGGTCAGGCATCAGGTGCTGCGGGTTCGGATGAATTTCCACCTTGATAAAGGGGCTCCCTGAGAGTTCGCGGGCGATATGGGCCGCACGGACAGCCTCTGCGGCGGTTGAAGCTCCTGAAGTATTTGGCATGAGCGTGATTCCCTCAATTGACGAGAGGGGGCCGAAGAGGTCGTCTTCGGCCTGTTCGCGGTTAAAGCGGCGCAACGCTACGGTCACGAGTTGTGCGCCTGAAGCCCTCACGGCATCAAGCATCACGCTGGCGTTGCTGAATTTCCCTGTTCCAAGAATCAGGCGTGAGGAGAAGGTATACGAGCCGATCTGCAATAAATCCATAATAAAAGTAATCTGTTAACCACCGCCAGCGAAAATCAGGAGTTCAACCCGATCACCCTCCTGAAGCAGGTGTGAGGGGCGGTTTTCGGGGCGAATGATATGATCATTTACCACGACAGCCACGCTTTTTCCGTCTGAACCGATGATCGAGAGAAGATCGCTGACGGCAGAATCGGGAGGAAGTGGTTGTTGTTTTCCGTTCAGTTCAATAGTAATCATTTGTGACATTTCTTCACTATTTCTTAAGGGCGCCTCTCTTGATATATTTTCATCAACTTATGATTTAAGCGCGTTCAGCAGATCAGCCTCAAGATCAGCCGCATTTTCCAGGCCGATGGAGAGCCTCACCAGGTTGTCGGTGCACTTTCTCCGTTCCCGCTCCTCCTGTGAGAGTGCCCAGAGCGTCATTTTTGCTGGTGAGGAGATGAGCGACTCCACGCCCCCAAGGCTGTCGGCCAGTACAAAGAGTTTGATTTTTTCAATCAACCGCTCGACTGCCGGAAGGCCATCGTTCAAGGCAAAGGTCACCACGCCGCCGAACCCGCTCATCTGCTCTTTTGCCAGTTCATGCTGCGGGTGTGAAGTGAGGCCAGGGTAAAAGACACGTTCCACCGCCGGATGTCGTTCAAGCATCCCGGCAAGATGAAGAGCGCTGGCTTCATGCTCCTTCATGCGGATTTTCAGGGTTTTCAAACCGCGCATAATCAGCCAGCAGTCCCAGGGGCCTGGTACGGCTCCCGCTGCACCCTGATAATTTTTGATGGTGGTGTGTATCGCCGAGTCTGAAGTCACCACGGCGCCGCCGATGACATCGCTGTGGCCGCCAAGGTATTTGGTCGTGCTGTGCACGACAATGTCGGCGCCAAGCTCAAGAGGGCGCTGAAAGTAAGGGCTTGCAAAGGTGTTGTCCACTGCGAGCAGGACGCCACGCTCTTTGGCAAGTGAAGCAAGAGCCCGGATGTCTGAGAGCTGGAGAAGCGGATTGCTTGGCGTTTCAATCCAGATCAGCTTTGTCGCCGGTATGATGCAGGCTGCATAACTCTCTGTGGATTCGCTTTCGGTATAGCTGGTGGTGACGCCCCATGGCCTCAGGAGCTGCTCGAAAATCCGGTAGCTTCCGCCGTAAATGTCGTTGCCCGCAACAATGTGGTCTCCGGGTTTCAGCACCTGCAGCGCCGCCATGGTTGCCGCAACTCCAGAGGCAAAGGCAAGACCAAATTTGCCGTTTTCAAGCAGGGCCAAGGATGCTTCGAGCGCTTTTCTTGTCGGGTTGCTGATTCTCGAATAGAAAAACTCACTGCGATGATCGAGGCTGTCACGTCCGAAGGTGGATGTCTGGTAAACAGGAACGGTTACAGAGCCGGAATGGGGGTCTGGGGCTTGTCCGTCATGGATGGCAAGGGTTTCGAACTGCATGAAATTGGTTTTGCTTTCAGGAAAATTCCTCTTTCTTTTCAAAACGTAACATTTTCATGATCAACGTTGGGTTTCGAAGAATCCATGGTTATCGCCGTTGAATATGGTTAACGACATCTGCAAGCCGGTCAATCTCATCTTTGGTGTTGTAGAAAGCCAGTGACGGTCGCACAGTTCCCTCAACACCGAACCGGCGCAACGATGGCTGGGTGCAGTGGTGTCCGGTGCGGACAGCAATGCCTTCGCGGTCGAGAAGTTTGCCTACCTCATCGTTCGGCAGATTGTTCAGCACAAAGGAGAGCACGCCCACCTTGTTTCTTGCGGTACCAATGAGGCGCAGACCTGGAATCCGTATCAGCCGCTCGGTGCCATATTCGGTCAACTCATGCTCGTATTGGGCAATGTTTTCAATACCGATTTTTCGTATGTAGTCGAGCGCAGCTCCAAGGCCTATGGCGTCGCCGATTGAGGGCGTTCCAGCCTCAAATTTTGCCGGAGGCTCATTGTAGATGGTCTCTTCGAAGCGTACATCCTTGATCATGTTGCCGCCGCCCTGCCATGGGGGCATCACCTCAAGCAGCTCTTTTTTGCCATAGACCACGCCGATACCTGTAGGAGCGAAGATTTTATGGCCTGAAAAGACAAAAAAGTCTGCATCAAGATCCTGCACATTGACCGGTATGTGGGCAACAGACTGTGCACCGTCGACAAGCACTCTGGCGTCATAGCGTTTGGCCAGTTGAATCATCTCCTTGACCGGCAGAATGGTTCCAAGCCCGTTCGATGCCTGTGTCAGTGAGACAAGGCGGGTACGTGGCCCGAGCAGTTTGGTGTACTCTTCAAGCATGATTTCGCCCCGATCGTTGACCGGCACCACCTTGATGCGCGCCCCTTTTTCCTGGGCCACCATCTGCCATGGAACGATGTTGGCATGATGCTCAAGAATCGAGAGAATAATTTCATCTCCCGGCTGAAGAAACTTTCTTCCCCAGGTTTGTGCCACAAGGTTGATTCCCTCGGTAGTGCCCCGAACATAGATGATTTCCGAGGTTGAGCCTGCGCCAATGAATTGCCTGATCTTTTCGCGGGCACCTTCGTAGGCATCGGTGGCGCGAGCGGCAAGCGTGTGAGCCCCGCGATGAATGTTTGAATTGTCCGTGGCGTAGAACTGCGCGACCGCGTTAATGACGCTCAGTGGTTTTTGTGTTGTGGCGGCGTTGTCGAACCAGGCAAGCGGTTTACCGTGAACCAACTGACGCAGTACCGGAAAATCCTTGCGAATGGTGGCGACATCAAACCCTTCTGCCTGATGGATCGGTTGTTGTGGTTCACGCAGGAAATAGTATGGCTCTGTTGGAGAATCCGGGATGCTGAGACCACCGCGTAGAGCCTGAAAAACCACCTCCAGAACGGGACTGCCCTGTTGCTCAGTGAACTCCCTGTAAAGCTTTTCTGCGTAACATTCATTGTCAGGCTGTGCAGGCAGTGACCGTCGCAATAATTGGTCAAGACCCTTCGAGCCCTTTCCATTCTCCGAATAGTTCTGCTGTTCGGTCAGTTTATTGGCATGGTGTTCAAGTGGTTCCGGCTCTTTTTCTTGTACCTGCGGCAGAAAATAGAAATCGTGCACGGGAAGCACTGAAGCGGCATCGCCTTCACCTCTCGGGACGTTTCCGGCTTCTGGTATTTCATTGAAAAGTCGGCTTGCAAACTGCGCAATAAGTGTCGGATTCAGCGATTCGCCTTCAGCTCCTGTGATGTTCGGATGTTGATATGCTTCTGGCATAAGAAATACTACTGGTAAGCCATGGCAGGGATGTTGATGGTCTGCCATGGCAGTTTTTCAAAAAAGCTCTCTATTTTGTTTTAATAGCAGACTTGCGATGCTCGTAATCATGATAGTATCCAACTTCGACATTTTCAAGGACAGCCAGAGCATCATCGGTCAGTACGGCCAGTGATGAGTAGAGCGTCAGAAGGTAGGAGGCGACGCCCAATTTGTCGAGACCCATCAGCCTCGCCGAGAGGCTTGGACTGATCTCTCCGGGAATCCCTGCCTGGTGCAATCCAACCACACCCTGTTCATTTTCGCCGACACGAACGAGGATAATATTGGTTGTTCCGTGGCCGGACTTGCTGTTTTTGTTGATTTCAAGTTTGTCGCTCGGGATAAGCGGTACGCCTCGCCAGGTGAGCACTGGAGCTCCAAACAGGTTGATGGTGGCAGGTGGCACGCCGCGCCAGGTGCACTCGCGTTCGAAGGCCGCAATAGCTTTCGGATGAGCTATAAAGAAGGCAGGTTTCTTCCACACTTTGGTGAGCAGATCGTCAAGATCATCTGGAGTTGGTGTTCCGTAGCGGGTGCTGATTCGCTGTCCGGGGTCGGCAGAATAGAGCAAGCCGAACTCTCTGTTGTTGATAAACTCCCATTCCTGACGCTCCTTGATGCCCTCAATAGTCAGGCGCATCTGCTGCTCGATCTGGTTGAAGGGTTCATTGTAGAGGTCGGAGACCCGTGTATGGACGCGCACAACAGTCTGGATGGCCTGCAGCGAGTATTCGCGA
The DNA here is from genome assembly GCA_903929845.1 of uncultured Chlorobiaceae bacterium. Lineage (GTDB taxonomy): Bacteria > Bacteroidota > Chlorobiia > Chlorobiales > Chlorobiaceae > Chlorobium. Next base: position 9,686 of record CAIYWF010000019.1, read on the forward strand.
GGTTTGTTTGAGTAATCAACATAGGTTTCCGGTATTTCAACATTTTCCTCAAATCCGGCAATAAGGTCAATGTGTTTTTCACCGTGTTTGTTGACGGTGGAGCGTATTTTGAGGTACTCTTCGACCGCTTTCTGATATGACTCCTTAAGAGATGGTGATTCTCTGAGTAACTTTTCTATATCAACGCTTGATATAGAAAAATATGAGCCGGGAGTGATGGTACGGATCGTGACCGACGATGGTTTTTCGGAAACAAGCTCTTCTTCACCGAAATATTCTCCCTCAGAAAGCAGTGCGATGCGGAGATCTTCTCCATGAAGTCCCTTGCTTAAAATTTCGACCTGTCCGTGTGCTATAATAAAGATTTTATGGCGCTCTTCACCTTCGAGAATCAGGGTGTTGCCAAGGTCAGCCTCTTCAAGCACAAACTTGCTTGCTATGCGGCCAATAATGTCGTCGTCAAACGAGGCGAAAAGAGGGATGCTTTTCAACGCTGCAGGTCTGAACGATGCGATACCGTCATGAAAATCGATGCCGATACGTTCAGGTTTCTGGAGCTCGATTTTTGTCCGGTTAACGCGATAGGTACCAGAAGAGACATGAACCCACGGGAGGAGCTTCAGGAGCCATCTCGGGGTTATGGAGTTCATCTGGGGAGGAGTCTTGGTCGTATTGGCCAGATTTCTTGCCACATTGGTTGTCACACTGCGCTGGAGATAGCTGTTTGATTCGGGTTGTGCGTTTGACATGGTTAACTTCAACGGTTTAAAGGTGATCGATTAACGTGAGCTTTCAAATGCCGAGACCATCGGTAAAACTGGTTTCAATAGCTTTCTGCTGCAACACTCTCGAATTGGGTGGTACGCTTTTTGTCTGCCATACGTTGCCTCCGATAACAGAGTTTTTGCCGATTGTTATTCTGCCAAGGATATTGGCGTTTGAGTAAACAACCACATTGTCCTCAAGAATCGGATGGCGAGGCAGGTTTTTAACCGGATTGCCGTCTTCATCGAGTTCAAATTTTTTGGCACCAAGAGTGACCCCCTGATAAAGTCGCACGTGATTGCCGATAATGCAGGTTTCACCGATGACCACACCGGTGCCATGATCAATGCAGAAATGGTCTCCGATATGGGCGCCGGGATGAATGTCAATGCCGGTTTCCGAATGGGCCATTTCAGAGATGATTCTCGGAATCAGCGGCACGCCAAGCGACAGCAGGGTGTGTGCAGCCCGATAATTGATCATGGCTCTGATGGATGGGTAGCAGAAGATGATCTCTCCATAGTTTTTTGCCGCCGGATCTCCGTCATAGATGGCCTTGACGTCAGTCCATAATTTCTTTCTGATCTCCGAAAGAATTCCTATGAATTGGCGGGTGATCTCAGCAGCATTTTCATTAGCATTGGCAGCATTGTTGTTTTCTGTGTCGAAATGCTGAACGCTGAGAATCTGTTCAGCAAGCAATCCATAGAGTTTTTCTACCCTGACACCGAGAAAATGTTGAAGCGCCTGCCGCCGCGATACGGGCCCGCCGAAATACCCTGGAAAGAGTATTGACCTGAGGAGTTCGACAATCTCTTTAAGTTTATCAATTGAGGGCAGCAGATATTCATGATGCCCTGAATCGTCGCCTTCAGTATCATCGGCAGGGCTCGATAACAGTTTGATCGCCTCTTCAATGATATTGTCGTTTTTGGTTTCCATTATAAAAAGTCTCCCTCTTTCGGATGGTGCTCCGTATTGATAAAATTATGTTCAGATATTGACTGGCTCATTGTCAAATTGGTAGAGCAGTGTAGAGAGGTACCGCTCTCCGGTATCCGGCAGGATGACGACAATCCGTTTGCCCTTGTTTTCCTCACGTTGTGCAAGCTGCAGAGCTGCATAAACGGCGGCGCCTGAAGAAATTCCCACAATAAGTCCTTCTGTTTTGGCCAGTTTTCGACCAGTACGCAGGGCATCTTCATTGGTTACCGGAATAATTTCATCGATAATGGATGTGTTAAGAATTTCCGGGACAAACCCGGCGCCGATGCCCTGTATTTTGTGTGGGCCTGGTTTACCTCCGGCAATAACCTGTGAATCGAATGGTTCAACGGCGACAATTTTTATCTCGGGGTTCCGCGCTTTGAGTACCTCACCAACACCGGTTATCGTGCCGCCGGTGCCTACGCCGCTGACAAAAAAATCAACCTTTCCGTCAGTATCATTCCAGATCTCTTCTGCGGTTGTTTTGCGATGAATTTCAGGATTTGCAAGGTTTTTGAACTGTTGAGGAACAAAGGAGTTTTGATATTCCGCGTGCAGTTCATCGGCCTTTCTGATTGCGCCGACCATTCCTTCGGGACCAGGAGTCAGCACCAGCTCTGCGCCAAGCGCCTTGAGCAGATTCCTGCGTTCGAGACTCATGGTTTCAGGCATGGTGAGTATCAGGCGATAGCCTTTCGCAGCCGCAATAAACGCCAGAGCAATACCGGTATTGCCGCTTGTTGGCTCAATAATGATACTCTCTTTATTCAGCAAACCCTCTTTTTCAGCCTTTTCGATCATAGAAAAACCAATACGGTCTTTAACACTTCCTCCGGGATTGAAGTATTCGAGTTTAGCAATAATCGTAGCTAAAGCATCATGTTCACGATTGAAATTTCCAAGCTCAAGAAGAGGCGTGTTTCCGATAAGATCGGTCAGTGTTTTTGCAATACGTCCCATAGCTATTGATTGTTTAGGTGGTTGTAATGGTTGTAATGACCTTCAACATCGTTAATAAATAGATAATAGTAAATCCCGTTAAGCAGGCATCTTCTATACCATAAATGCGGTATCAGATATGGTATTCAATATTGTCGATCAATCCCGCTTTTATGGCATACATAAGCAGTTCAGGACTGCTTGATACACCGAGTTTGCGAAAAATGTTTTTTCTGTGCGTCATGACAGTATGAAAACTGATGTGTTTTTTTGCCGCAATTTCTTTTGTGGACAGCCCACCTGAAATCAAACGAACGATTTCAATTTCTGAAGTGGTAAGGATGCTGGCATCTTCAAAAGGCGTCTCTTTTTTCAGGAGAATATCCAGCACATCTCCTGAATAATATTTTTTCCCTTTCAAGGCAGCATCCATGGCGTGAAAAATCTCTTCACGATCATCGGTTTTTAACACGATATTTTGAATGCCAATATCATTTAACTCTTTTATTATTATGTTATTAATTGAATTTGTCAAGACAATGATTCCTGTTTCCGGATGCTTTTTTTTCAAATCCCCGAGTTCACTGATTGTGGTAAAATCAAACAGGATATAATCTGTTATAATGAGCGAAATTGTCTCTTTTTGCAGATACTGTTCCAGGCCTGCTTTGGTCGATACCGTATAGAACGCCTCGTAGAGCGGTTTTAACAATGACTGAAGTGCCTCATTAGTCAAAAACTGTGTATCAGCAAGGACGACAGAGATATTCCTGTATTCGTTTTTCATGATTACGGTTTTGTGGACACTCTCTGAAGCGCTTCGTCGAGAGCTTCAATCAGGTCGTCTGGGTGTTCAAGACCGACGGAAAGTCTGATCAGGTCAGGTGAAAGGCCGCTCTGCAGTTGTTGTTCTTCGGTCAACTGGCTGTGCGAGGTGCTTGCCGGATGGAGGATCAGGCTCTTGGCATCGCCAACATTGGCCAGGTGTGAGAAGAGTTTGATGTTGTCGATAATCTCCACGGCAGCATCGTAACCTCCTTTTACTCCAAAGACAACCATTCCACCAAACCCGTTTTTCAAATCTTTTGAAGCTTTAGGGTAAGAAGGGTCATTTTTAAGACCGGGATAACGAACCCATGCAACTGCAGGGTGTTTTGCAAGATGTTCGGCAACCTTGAGTGCATTTTCTGAATGACGGGCCATCCTGACAGGCAGAGTTTCAATCCCTTGCAGCAATATCCATGAATTGTCTGGTGCAATGCAGGCACCGAGATTCCTGAGTGGCACCGTACGGAAACGAAGGGCGAATGCAATTGGAGCAAGAGGTTCTGGAAGGTCAATGGCCCATCGCAGACCGTGGTAATTTTTGTCTGCCTCGGTAAAGAGTGGATGGCGTCCGCCATTCCAGTTGAAACGTCCTGCATCAGTAATAATGCCGCCGATGCCAGCGCCGTGTCCTCCAAGCCATTTGGTCAGTGAGTTGATAACAATATCAGCTCCAAGATCAATAGTTTTAAGCAGGTAAGGGGTGGTGAAGGTTGCATCGACAATCAGCGGCAGGCCGTTGCGGTGAGCTACCTCAGCAATGGCCTTGACGTCAGTATAGTCAAGAACAGGGTTGCCGATAGTTTCAATGAAAAGGGCTCTGGTTTTTTCTGTGATCGCCTTTTCAAAATTGGCAGGATCTTTCGGGTCAACAAAGGTGACGTTGATGCCAAATTTCGGGAGGATGGCATCAAACTGGGTGTAGGTGCCACCGTAAAGGTTGTTGGCAGAAACTATGTTGTCGCCTGCTTCTGCCAGAGTAATGATCGTATTGAAAATTGCAGCAGTGCCTGAAGCGACGGCAACAGAAGCGGCGCCTCCTTCAAGCTTGGTAACCCGTTGCTCCAAAGTGTCGGTAGTCGGATTCATCAGTCGGGTATAGATATTGCCAAGCTCTTTCAAGGCAAAAAGGTTTGCGGCATGTTCCGTGTTCTTGAAGAGATAGGAGGTCGTGCGGTAAACCGGCACTCCACGCGAAAGTGTAGCGTCAACGGGCTGGCCTGCGTGCAGGGCAAGCGTTTCAAAGCGATAGTTTTCTGAACTCATTTTAAATACTCTCCTTATAAATGGTGATGTTTACGATAAATTTTGTGCAGTTTTTTGTTCGTTGAACTGTGCCCTGTTTCCGAAGAGCTTGAAGCGTTGCAGATTGAACTGGTAGAACAGGAAGCAGCCGAAGCAGAAGCCTGCAAGCGCTATGGTGGCTGCAACAGCAACCATTCCAGAAAGGATCCACCCGACAAGAGGTGCGCCTGAAAGAAAGGCGATCTGGGCTCCTCCGAGAAGAATTGCCGCAATGGAGTTATTGAATCGCATGAGTCTCGGGTCTTCAGTGTCAGCATCAATGTTTTGTTTGGCAAAAAGGCGCGATCCGATAAAAAAAATGAGGCTGCCTTGTCTGCCGAACAGCACTGAGGAAAGGATTATAAAAAACAGTACCGAGGTCACCAGTGGTTGCTGGAACACAATGGCAGTAATGATGCCAATGAGCAAAACTATGCGATTCAGTTTTACTATTGGTAATGGTATGCCTGTGCATGTTATTGTTGTTGCGCTTGCTGACATGACTATTATAAGTTTATCTGTTGTTGATGATCCAATTAAAAATAAAAAAACCGACTCTGACATTCAGAGCCGGTTTGCAAGATTGTACGTACTTCATGAATTCAAGTGAGTAACTATCTCATTCCAGATATCTCCGTGTCAGAATGGTGTTGCCATCGGCAACAGCAACAACACATCGTGAAGGTTTTTGAAGTTCCTGAATTCATAAGTCAACTGTTATTCGTTAAGCATTAACGATTGTTAATCATTTTTCTGAAAAAATCCAAAAAAAACTTGCGTCAGATTAAAATTTATGCGTGTTCAGCTTATCCCGATAATGACGCTTGAGGCCTTGAATGCTGCGCAGGCATGGTCGCCCTCCTTCAGTGACATCTTTTCGGAACTGCCATGAGTAATAACGGCGGAGATGACATTCCCGCCACCAATTTCTACATCAACTTCAGTACTGACCGGTCCTTCAATAAGCTTGCTGATTATACCCGGCAAGATATTGCGTGTACTTATTTTAGCCTCGTGCAGCTCCTGGCCGATAATAATTGAGCTTGCCTTGATGATAGCATAAGCATGTGTGTCTTCCTTCAGGCCGAGGTTGTCAACGGAACCATTGGTTATAATGGCGACAATACGGTTGCCTCCATTGAGCAGAAGTATAACTTCAGAATTGACAGCTCCCTTGATGATTTTTTCTACCGTACCTGAAAAAATGTTGCGTGCACTGATTTTCATAGCTATTCTTTTAAGAAATTGATAAAGATGGCTGGTTTCTCCGAGACGATCTCCGAGATTCTGAAGAAACTTCCGGTGCTCCTCCTGAACAACAAGGAACTGTTCAATAACTTTTTTACCCTCTTTGGTTAACATGGTGCCACCACCACCTTTTCCGCCTGTTACACGGTCAACCAGAGGCTTTTCGGAAAGATTATTCATCATGTTGACCAAATGCCATGCCGTCTTGTAGCTTATCCCGACAGCTTTTGCAGCGCTGCTGATTGAGCCAAGCTCATCGATCTTTTCAAGCAGGGCAATCCGATCACCACCGAGAAACCTGTTCTCGGCCTTCTGAAACCACACAGACCCTTCAAGGCCGATTAGCTCTTTACTGCATGTCATTCGCCAGCTCCTCCCGAAGTGGTCATAGAAACTATTCGTTTGTGAAATCCCTGAAAAGGAGTGGACACGATGCATCTCTTGGCACTTTTCAGAAATTGAAATATTTGACAACAAGATACATGATCACGGGCAAAGGATAAAATAAAACCTGGCAACGGTTAACCCGAAGTTCCCCGTATAAAAAAACGATAACTCTATACAGTACAAGCAAAAGGGCGGAAAATCAACTTCCATCTACTGGGTACAAACGAATCAATTCCATTGCACGTGTCTGAAGTGTTGTTGGTTCAGTGTCCTGG